>DHVO01000047.1 GCA_002412705.1 Bacteroidales bacterium UBA5206
AGGTAACGGGCGCATCGTCCGGACAAGTTGTTACCATGCTTGTGTGGATGTTTGCCAAAATGGTTGCACTATCCATTATTATTGCATGGCCCATTGCATGGTACGTAACCCAACGCTGGATGGAGAACTTTTACACCCCGGCAGGGCATTCCATAACGCTCTACCTTTTAGCGGCGGGAATGGCCATGGCAATAGCAGTACTCACAGTACTATTCCAAGCCATAAACGCAGCAAACACTAACCCAGCATCTGTTTTAAAAGCGGAGTAGGTAAAACAATGAGGGTGTCCATAACGTTTTATGGGCACCCTATTGTTTTGAACTTTATCTAAAGTGAAATACTACATAGCCTGTAACTACAGCTTAATCTCTCCCGGACGGGCATTCTCAAAAACAACACCCACAATATGAACCTTTAGAGCAGGGTTATTAGAGGCATTTGAACGTATGGTAACAGTTCTACTAATTGCCTGTGGACGTGGTTCTACTCTAAAAAACACCTTTACGGTACCCGTTTTGCCTGGCAGTATTGGTGCTTTGGGCCACTCGGTTACATTGGTTCCACAGCATCCTTGCACATCGTTAACTATTAGCGGTTTAACACCATCGTTCTTAATATCAAATGATATTCGGCCCAGATTATCGGAAATATCGTTTACCGTAATTTCACCTAGGTTAACCGTATCGGGAACGGCTACAATAAATGCGCTGTTTTTGGATTGTGATTGCGCCGAAGCATCAAATCCTATGGCCGCAAACACAAATGCAATTAACGTAATAACAGAAGTTCTCATAGCAACTCGTTTTTATACAGTCCTAACAAAAATAGCACAAAGAGGTTTAACCAACCATGACTCTTAGCTTTTATTAAATAAAAATAGCTATTCCCATAACATATTGATCTGCAAACCAAAACCCGCATATACCACTACCATGTGTGTTTTGGTTCATTGCTAAAAGCATACCAAAACTAGAGTTGCATCGTTACTTTTGCATAATTCTAAAATCGAATCATGTTTAAAGCCGCAATTTTTGATATGGATGGTGTACTGGTAAACAACCACAACGTACACCTTGATGCATGGGAAGCATACTGCGCTAAGTACAATCTTCCGTTTAACAGGGATACCTTTGCCCAGCAGTACTTTGGCAAAACCAATGCCGATGTCCTAAGCGCACTGCTTAACACTACGCTTACGCCTGCCCAAATTGAGCTAATGGGCGAAGAGAAGGAGGAGCTTTACCGCAATTTATACAAGAATACCATTGAGCCTGTTGCTGGATTAGTTCAGCTATTAACCCAGCTAAAAAAGCATAGTATAAAAATTGGAGTTGCCTCATCGGCACCTGTATCCAATATAGACTTTGTGCTGGACTCCCTTTGCATAAGGCAGTTCTTTGATACCCTTGTTGATGGTTCTATGGTAACAAAGGGCAAACCCCACCCTGATATCTATCTTAAAGCCGCACACCTGCTAAACGAGCACCCAAGTAACTGTATTGTGTTTGAGGATTCGGTATCGGGTATAAATTCTGGAAAAAGTGCAGGAATGAAGGTAGTTGCTCTCACAACAACTCATAGCCTAGACCAGCTGCCTGCCACAAATTTTCACGCAAGTAACTTCCTTAGCATAAGCTATGAGCAGCTAAACGCGTTGCAGAGTGAACAAACGCACTGTACGGAATCGAACAATCTGTAAAAAATGTGTTCGCTCACGGAACAGTGCCGAGCAGGAATCCCTCCCCAAAAAATAGCATAAAACACTATATGTAAATGACATACAAAACATGGCACACTAAATGAAATCATTGTAGCAAATTCAAATACTTACTACAATGATTCGCACAAATAACCTAGAAAAGATCTTTCGTACCGAAGAGGTAGAAACTACTGCACTACATAATGTTAATATTCATGTAAAACACGGAGAGTTTGTAGCCATAATGGGCCCTTCGGGTTGTGGTAAGTCAACTCTACTTAATATTATTGGGCTACTTGACAATCCCAGTGAGGGGCAGCTGCTATTTGATGGCACCGATGTATCCCGATTCAAAGAAAAGCACCGCACTGGACTTAGAAAGGGAAATATTGGGTTTGTTTTTCAAAGCTTTAATCTTATTGATGAACTTACCGTTTTTCAAAACGTTGAGCTTCCTCTGGTTTACCTAAAAGTGCCCGCTGCCGAACGCAAAGCAATGGTTGAAAAAACACTTGAACGGGTGGGGATTGCTCACCGCAAAGGGCATTACCCCCAACAGCTATCCGGCGGTCAGCAGCAAAGGGTTGCCATTGCAAGAGCCGTTGTTACCAATCCTAAGCTAATTCTTGCCGACGAGCCTACAGGTAACCTCGACTCCAATAACGGGAAAGAGGTTATGGATTTGCTAGGAGAGCTAAATGCCGAAGGAACCACAATTATTATGGTGACCCACTCACAAAGCGACGGAGAAAAGGCGCATCGCATTATAAATCTTCTTGACGGGCAGGTAATAAGCGAAAAGCAAATTAGAATACAGCAAGCATCAGCCAAAGAGCTTGAAGTTGTTGCTTAAACATCAACGCCATAAGGTTTAACCATTTATAAACCATAACTCACCAAAACCATGAAGAACAGATTATCAGTAGTACTTCTTATTACAGTACTTGCCACAATACTAATTGGATTACTTACACGAGTAGCCAACGCAGCCGAGGATAAAGTAAAAAAAGAGATAAAAGGAACCGTTAAGGTTGAAATCGATATTGCGTGCGAAATGCTACTGCTTCAGGGCAACGAATCGTATATTGAGCTAACCGGCGATAAGGAGCTGCTAAACGAGGTTATTGTAAAGTACCACGATGGCAAAGTAAGAGTTTACTCAGAAAGGGATAGGTGGACTAGTCGCGACGAGATTGTTATAGTTGTTATGCTTCCAGATTTAAAGGAGATTGAAATAGGCGGTGCAGTAAACTTAAAGGCACCTAAGCCTCTTAAATACAGCCACCTAAACCTAGAAGTAAGTGGAGTTGGAAACATTGAGATGAACCTTAAAGCAGAAGTACTTAACATAGAAGCAGGAGGTGTGCTAAACCTAGAGATAAAAGGGAATACCAATAAGTTTAACATGGACCTAGGTGGTACGTTTAAAATTGATGCAGAAAGCTTTATTGCACAAACAGGAGAGGTAAACCTAAGTGGAGTTGGTAAAGCCAACGTACACTTCACCGATAACCTAGATGCTAGCATATCAGGCGTAGGTAAGTTGGAATACAGTGGCAATGCAGTTGTTAACGGACACGTTTCGGGTCTAGGAAAGATAACGAAGAATTAAATTACCCTTAGAAACATTCAAAATTCAGAACTCATTTAATTTGGTAAAACAGTAGTAAATACAAGGGCAACTCTCCTTTTTTTACTACTGTTTTTTTGGGGGCACAATTCAATACCAAGTAATCATGATACACAACTACATAGTAACAGCATTAAGAAATATACTACGGCAAAAGGGCATAACCCTAATCAACCTACTAGGTTTAGCTGTTAGTATGTGTGTTACCTTGCTACTTGTGCTCTACGTGTCGCACGAAGTTAGCTTCGACACATTCCTAAAGGATAACAATAAAATATACCGCCTTGTACTAAAAACAACCCTTCCCGATGGTAAGCCCCTTATTGCGCCCTTGGCCACCCACTCAACAGCTTACGCACTAAAATCGGAGCGACCCGAAGTAGTGGATGCTTGCTTCTTAAGAGAGATTAGCCCTATAATAAGAGTAAAAGAAGAGGGGTTTAATAGCATTACCGGCTTTGTTACCGATACATCCTTTGCAAATGTTTTCTCATTCCAAATTGCCAGTGGCGACATAAAGCAAAGTTTGGCACAACCTGGCTATGTGGTTCTAACAGAAACTACGTCGAACATCCTATTTGGAACCACAAACTCGCTCTATAACGAGCTTGAGATGGATGATAAAACCTATAAAGTTGGTGCAATACTAAGCGATATACCCAGCAATAGTCACTTACGCTTTAGCATTCTGTTTTCCACCGTAAATATTGAAGATAAGGAAACCTACCTAGACTATGGTGGAGTAAGCTATGCCGTGTACTTTAAAACCCATAAACCAATTAATAACCCCACTGATTTAGCCCCTATTGCTGAAACGGCAGAAAGGGTTGCCAACGAACGGCTAAAGGAAACGGGTATCAAGGTTCACCTATGGGCTCAACCCCTACTCGACATTCACTTGAACTCTGCCGATTTTTCCTTTGATGTTGATGGAACAGGAAGCAAAAGTAGAATTGGTATAATTGCAGTACTCGTTCTATTTATAATAACAATTGCCATAATGAATTTTGCCAACCTTATGGTTGCACGTTCCCATACTAGGCTAAAAGAGATTGGCCTAAGAAAAGTTTGTGGTGCCAGTAAAATTCACATTGCAGCTCAATTTATTGGCGAGGCAATAATAATTAGCCTGTTCTCCATGCTTATTGCCGCAACACTTGCAGAGTTGCTGCTACCTGCGTTCAATACACTTGTTGAAAGAGAGCTCTCCCTCACCGTATTTGATGTAAGAAGTGGGAGCATTTTACTAACCCTATCGGTTACTTTAGGCATCATTGCAGGAGTTGTTCCTGCAGTAAAGTTGTCAAGCATAACAACGCAAACAGCCCTAAAGGGAGAGCAAAAGAAGGGTAAAGGATTGTCGCGAATGCAAATTTCACTTGTTATTATTCAGTTTACCATTGCGGTATTTCTTATATCAAGCATAATAAATCTTACACGCCAACTTAACTATGTAAAAAGCAAGAACCTAGGATTCGCGTCCGAATCGTATATAGTTCACAACCTAAACAGCAACTTAAAGCGAAATTACAGCACGCTAAAGGATATTATGGTAAAAATACCTGGGGTTGTGAGTGTGTCGGGGTCGCAATCGGTACCAGGGAACCAATCAACCATGCAAAACTGCTATATAGATGGGAATTCTCCTGAAACCTCCATTATGATACAGCACAATAGAGTGCAAGATGGATATCTTACAGCCATGCAAATTCCAGTTATTGAGGGCAGAGATTTTAATTTAGCGCTTGCATCAGATAGTACTTCGTTTATTCTTAACCAAGCAGCGGTAAAAGCACTGGGTTTAACAAACCCAATTGGAACTACAATACACGTTTGGGATTTAAAAGGAACAGTAATTGGAGTAACGCCCGATTACCACTCAAACTCTCTTCACCAAGCCATATCTCCGCTAGTTTTAAGTAGAGATAGCAAGTTTATTAGCTACCTAATTCTAAGTGTAAAGAAGGAAACGTTTGGTACTACAACAAAGGCAATACAGGAGAAGATTGGGGAATACGATGGCTCCTACATTTTTAAAGCAAATCCCATTAAAAGTTTCTTTGCAGGAGAATACCGACGCGAGGAGAAGCTTAACACAATGATAATAAGCTCAGCAATACTTGCCATTCTAATCTCCATAATGGGGCTATTTGCCTTAACCTACTTTACTACTAGCCGACGGACTAAGGAAATAGGCATTCGCAAAGCACTAGGAGCTAGCAAGCATACCCTTGTAAATACATTGGTTTGGGATATTTCCAAATGGGTTGTTCTAGTTAACATTATTGCATGGCCAGCAGCCTATTTTGCCATGGAACTTTATCTTAAGAACTTCGCATATCATGTTAACCAGCAGCTGTGGGTTTATGTTGCATCGGGAGCCATTGCTATGGTTATATCAGTATCAACAATTCTAGGACATACACTAAAAACGGCAGCACAAAATCCTATACGGGCGCTACGTTACGAATAACCCCCTGCTATTCTGCACGGTTCAACGGACGGTTTATACCACCGTTGAACCGTTTACTACTTAAGCTTATCCAGTTCCTCTTTAGCAAAATCTATTATACCCTTTAGGTATGCAGGGCTAAGGTTAAACTCAATGCCTGCCGTTGCATAAATTTCGGGTACCGTTTTACTATAGCCAAGCTGCAACGCATTCTTAAACTGAGCAATGGTTCCCTCTTTGTTAACTCTATACTTTCGCCACAACGCAATGGCACCTAGCTGTGCAATTGCGTACTCTATGTAATAGAAAGGCACCTCAAAAAGATGGAGCTGCTTTTGCCAAGCAAAAACAAAGCCCTCCTCTACTCCATCCCAACATATCTCCTTGGATGAGTACTCCTTGTATATCTCTACCCAAGCAAGGTTTCGCTCATGAGCAGAATGCTCTGGATGCGTATAAAGCCAGTGCTGGAACTTATCAATGGCTACAATCCATGGAATTGAGAGTATTATATCCTCAAGCATGCGGCGCCGATTGCTTCTTAGTGCCTCATCGTTTGGTAGCAGGAGGTCTAAATGCTCGTATGCAAATAGCTCCATTGCCATAGATGCAAGCTCAGCAACCTCCATGGGAGTCCACTTGTAATCGTGAAATGGTTGGTTTGCACACAAAAAGGCATGAAAGGAGTGTCCTCCCTCGTGAACTAGCACTTCTAAGTCACGAATGGAACCCGACGCATTCATAAAAATAAACGACCTATTCACTTTATAAAGCGGATAGCTAAAACCACTGGGAGCCTTCCCTTTGCGGGAGAATAGGTCTAAATATCCATCGCTATCCAAAAGGGCAAACATGTTGGCAAAATCGGAATCTATAGCACCAAACAAGCCTAGCGCATTGGCCTTAAGTTCACTCTCAGAAACTTGCTTGCCTGTAGCCATTTTATGCTCAGAGTCCACATCAACATCCCAAGGCATTAGGACATCGAGGTTCATGCGGCGTTTGCGCTCGTACAAAATATCGTCGGCAATGGGGCAAACAAGCATTTGCACGGCAACATGAAACTCCTCAACATCGGCAATAGAGTAATCAAACCGGCCTAAATAGCGATGCTGATAATCGCGGAAATTCTTAAAACCAGCATTATAGGCAATATGATAACGCTTCCGCATTAGGTTAGATAGCAAATCGGTTAGCGTGTTTGCCACAGATAACCGCTTGTCCAATATCTTCTTATACACCTCTTCGCGCGTATGGCGTGGAGCGCTATGTAGCATATCGGCTGCCTGCGATATGGTTAGCTCCTCCCCATTTACACCAACTGTTAGCTCCGATATTACATTGGCAAACTCCTGCTCTTCCAGTGCTAGTTCAGAGTATATTTGGGTATTCTCCTCCCTAAAAAGCTGATGCTCATTCCTTAGATCCCTAAATAGAACGGGGTGCATTTGCTCCAGAACCGCTGAGAATGGAGAAGATATTACACGCTCATTTACAAGGTGCATTTGCTCCTCAACCTTGGGTTGTATCTCTCCAACCCAGTGTTCGTAGCTGTTTGCAAACATCTCGTTAAGCGTTTCGCAGTTAACGTTAATGTACCTAATGGCCTCCTCGTAATCGAGAACCGTTTCCAGCTCCGTTTTTAGCGTTAACAGCTCCAGCAATTGGGTGTCGCTACCAATTGGCATTGAGAGTAGCCTCTCAAAAAGGGGAGAAATGTCGGCCCAATCGTTTGGACTAAAATCATCAGGTATATACCTGAATGCAAAAGGCTTATACTGCAACTGCTCCATTTGGTGTATGTAAAAAAAAAGCCGAGCCAACGACTCGACTTTAGCTTATCAGATTAAAATCTATTCTGCAGAAGAATCATTTCCAGCTTCCTCTTCCTCTTCAAGCATTTCAAGCATATTTAAGGCTTGAATTTGGTTATACCAAAGTACAACCTTCTTAATATCGCTCACATACACACGTTCACGATCGTAATCGGGTAACACAGAGGCAAAGAAATCCTTAAGCTTGTTGTTATCTGATTTTGGATCGATAGCAGGTCCTGCGTTGCAAATGTTTTTAACTTTAAGTAACACCTCACGTAAAGGTACCTCACCGGTTTCGGCATAAATAGCAATATCGGCAAGACCACTCACCTTTGCAGTAGTAGGAACATTGGTGCGCTTCCCGTCGGCCAACGATTCCACAATAATCCCCTGACGTCCCTGGGAGATGAACTTAAATAAACCGGAATGTCCGGAAATAGCTAGAATATCCTTCAATGCCATATGCAAAAATTATGTTCGAAATTTTATTGTTGGTACAAAAATACAATAATTGTGCAGACCATAGTGATTTGAAAAAAGAAAATGCCTTAACCATAGCATATCAAAGGGTTAAATCTAAACAAACCCTCGCTCCTTTTTAATCTTCTCGTATGCCTGATTAACGCGCTGGAATTTCTCCTCGGCAGTTTTGCGAATATCATCGCCAAGGTGTGTAACCTTATCGGGATGGTACTTAATGGCCATCCGGCGGTAGGCTTTCTTTATCTCATCATCGGTAGCGGTTGGTTCTACTTCAAGTATTTTGTAGTTAGCGTCGTTATTAGGAATAAACATTGCCGATATGGAATCTAAATCGGGCTGCGATATACCTAAGTAGCCAGCTATTTCACGAATAATGCTTACCTCTTCGGGGCTTACTATACCATCGGCCATGGCTACGCCATAAAGCAGGTGAAGCAGCTGCAAGCGCGAGGAGTAATCCATGTTATCGCGAATTTGGTAGCTCACATCCTTAAGGGGTACGTGCTGCTTTAGGATATCGCGCAGCAAAAGAATTGCCTCTGCAGCGGCGGCCTCTCCAAAGCTTTGAAGAAAGTAGCGCTTAACGTAATCGAGCTCCGACTTAACCACTTTGCCGTCGGCTTTCATCACAGCCGAAACAAGTACTAGCAAGCTAACAATAAAACCATTCCTACTGGTTTGTCCGGTATAGGTTGTGCGTGACGACGACACTTCGGCACTATCAAACAGAGAGCCAATAGCAAAGCCTAAAACCGCGCCAAGAGGACCAAATAGGGCAAAGCCCAAACCTCCTGTAATCCATTTACCATACTTTCCCATCTACAAAAAATTTACTATTTGCGTTTGCTTCCAAAATCATAAAAAAGTTACTGCAGCTGATTACTAGCTAGTAGGTTATCTAAAAGCGTAAACACCTGGGGCAATATCATGTCGGTATCGTTATTTCTAACAACAAAATTGCTTCGAGCCATAAGCTCATCGGCGCTAAGCTGGTTATTCATTCTGTCAAGCACCATCTGCTTGGTTACATTATCCCGTTTTGTTACCCTTTGCAATCGTTGCTCCACATCGGCAACTACAGCTACAACATAATCCATCTTTTTGTGGCCACCGCTTTCAAAAAGTACTGCTGCCTCTTCAAAAACAATCTTATGAGATGAGTGTTGCTGGCACCACTGCTCAAAGTGCCGCGCTACAGCAGGGTGAACAATAGCATTTAGTCCTGCCAGAAGTGTAGTGTTAGCAAATACCTTTTCGGCAACAAAGGGTCTGTTTAAAACGCCACCAGCATATGCCTGTTCTCCGAGTAGATGGGTTATTTGAGCTACAACCTCTTCATCGGAGTTGGTAATGGCACGTGCCTCCAAATCGGCATGAAAAACGGGATAGCCAAGCGCTGCAAGAATACGGCACACGGTTGATTTTCCACTTCCAATACCTCCGGTTACACCAACTCTAATCATCACTTACGCTCAATAATATACTCCACAAATTTAGGTTCAAAGTCAAGTTCCTGCACAAAGTTAGGCTGATCAATCAGCTTAACTCTTAGCCGTTTGCTTAGCGATTCATCAACAAAGTTATAATCCACAACAGCCCTAAACTGACGGGGTTTAAGGTCGAAATACCTACTCATTATAACATTGCACTTAACCTTAACTGTACGGGGAATTATGGTTAACTTAAGGCTATCGGGCAGATTTAGCACTTCAACGGGAACTTTTATTGATGCCTCGGTAAACTTCTCTACAGCAATAGCCACATCAACCTTCCTGTGGGAAAAACCCACTTGATTGATAGCAGGCAATGCAATAGTTTTTGTAACCGACTTGCTTAGCCTATCCAACTTAAGGGGCTTGGTGTAAATAATATTAATGGTATCAACCAAGCTTTGTGGGCCACTTATGGTTATGCTATCGGGTCTTACGGTAACGTTTCCAGCTAACATGAACTGCTTGGCAAAGTCTATTTTTAGCAGCGGCTCAACTTTAACGCGTTTCTCTATGGTTTTTGTGAACTCAAAAACAAGGGAATCGGGCATAATGGCATCTAAACGGATATCGCTGCTTAGCTGCGATGAGATATGCTCCAAAGCTTTTGATGTTAACACATAGTACTTTGTTTTTGAGCCATTTATTGGTCGTAAAGGAACTTCGCCAAAGCTAAACTCAACAGGCACTAGTGCTGCGCTCATTTTATACCGAAGCAGCGTATATCCAAAGGCGTTCACTTTTAAATCTAACCTTTTTGGCAAATCGCCCACAAGTACTTTTCCTCTGGGCATATCAACAAAACGTACTGGGTATGATAGCGTTGTGGTGTACTCATGGCTAAGCTTATTCAAATACCAAAGTGCAGTAGCAATCAGCAAGAAAAAGCCAAAAATTGCCATCTTCTGATTGAACTTTGCTTTGTTCTTTTCGAACATATTGCCAAATTGCCTTAACAGGCTGGAGTCCATGGTTAAAGATTTAAGGTTAAAGGCTCAAACAGGAAACACTAATCACCAAACACTAAACCTACATCTTGATTAGCAAAAATTTTTAGCCAAGATACTAGAGATTACCTTACAATGTGCGCATGCAGTGCTAAAAAGTGCAAAACCAGATTGAATAAAAAAGTAAATCCGGGAAGGAAACCTACCCGGATTTACCATATAGAATAGAAATGATTACTTCTGCTGTTGCAAATCGGCTGAGTCGCGAAGAACAGTGCTCTTAATTACTTTAATGCGCACGTTATCGTCAATTTCAACTAGGATGTACTCGTCCTTTATATCGGCAACTTTACCGTAAATACCACCAGCAACAATTACTTTATCGCCTTTAGAAAGAGACTCTTGAAACTTACGTAGCTCTTTCTGACGTTTCATTTGAGGGCGGATCATAAAGAAGTAGAATACAATGATAATAAGTACTAGAGGCAAGAAGGTTGCCCATGGGCTTCCTTGCTGCTGCTGAAGCATTACAAAAAGAAGATTGTTCATTATTTTCAGAATTTAGTTATTAATCTATTTAACTACAACATTTGCTTTTATGGTAACAGACCGCTCCCTATTGGGGGCATTCGTTCTTAGAGTAACCGATTTGTACTGTGAACCTCGCCAGCCTTTGGAATCAAAAATTACCTCCAGCTTTGTTTCCTCACCTGGCTTAAGTACTTCTGTACCCAACTTAGATGTGGTGCAACCACATCCTGGTATAACATCTTTAATTACCAATACCCCATCGCCGGTATTTGCTATTTTAAAAGTATGCACCACAATTTCACCTTCCACAATACTGCCAAAATCGAAAAAATCTTCAGCAATTTCAATTAGCGGAGTACCCTTAGGGCTCTCCACAGAAGGCTCATTGTTTAACGGCTTAGCATTCCCACCGCAGCTAACAAGTAGCCAGCCAAACAAAGGGATAATAAATACTATGCGAGCAAAGAGCTTCATAAAATCGGTTTGGGCAAATATAGTTTTTTATTCCTGTTCTACCGAAAGCAAACGCTCATCATTATCGCCAACAAGACCACGCCCCTCTTTAACAATCTTATTGTCGCGGCGTAAAGCGGTAATAATTTTATCTAGCACTCCATTAATAAAGTTGCTACTCTGCTCGGTGCTATAAAACTTGGCAATCTCAATGTACTCGTTAAACGACACCTTAACGGGAATAGAAGTAAACTCAAGAATCTCGGTAATGGCCATTTCCATAATAAGAATGTCCATGCTGGCAATACGATCAACATCCCAGTTCTTGGTGTACTCGTCAATTAGGGTAACGTTACTACGATGGGTAACAATTACCTTGCGAAGCAAACGGCGCCCAAACTCCTCATCGTCGGTATTGCGGTACATGGGTAGCATCTTTGCCGAAGAGATTACATCTTCCTCTAGCTTCTTAATGGTTTTAACGGCAATGCTAACCATAAACTCAACATCGTCGTTCCAGTAAATGCTCTGCTCCTCAAGAATGGCCTCAAAATCCTCCGATAGATCTAACTCTTTATTTAAGATATTAATAAGCAGCTGCTTATCGTCGGCAAAAGAGCATTCAGGAGCCTCCATGTAGGCCTTAAAATAATCGGTACAAGAAATTTTTTGGTAGAGCTTCTTTATGAACTCAGGGTAGTTAACCCAAGAAAGCTTATTGTAAGCAGCGTATTGCTTTAGTGACTCACATTCGCGGAGCAGGTCAATGGCCTTATTGTTAACAAATCGGGTGTTGGGATTAAGATCCTCTTCGGTTGGGCGGTGCTTCTGCCTGTTTGCAGCTATGCGGCTCTGCGCATAATCGGCCAAATCGATTAGTAAAAGGAAAAGGTAGTGGTAAAGATCATACGATTTTCTCACGCTATGGAAAAATTCTTTTTCCACGTTGGTAATGGAGTCGTTTTCTCCCTTGTAGAAGGCGAAAAGAACCTGAAGTATCTTTACCCTTAGTAATCTCCTGCTTATCATCACTTTATAAGAACGTTACTTGCTGTTTTGTTTTCGATTGTAGGGTTGCAAAGATACTCGCATTTTATAGAAATAAAAACGATTAGCCGTAAGGGATGCTATCCCTTGTGTTAAATTCTTTTAACTAAATGCGCCAATCAAGCTGTTGCTCCAACTGTTTTTTTCAATTTGCGCCCATTTTACTGCAAAAAGATGATGGATGTGAAAATTATTTTTATATTTTTGAGATGCTGATGTTAAACAAAACTCTAAAAAATACTGTGAAATGATGATGGATGGATTCGATAACCTTGACGGTATGGAAAACACCGACAAAGACGATATCTACTCAAAGGTTGTCAGAGCAGGAAAGAGAACCTATTTTTTTGATGTAAAAGCTACTCGTAGAAACGACTTTTATTTAACAATTACCGAAAGTAAGAAACGAGTTGGAAGAGATGGGAAATTCTTTTTCGAAAAGCATAAAATCTTCCTATACAAAGAAGATTTTGAGAAATTTACCGAAGGTTTATCTGAGGTAGTAGAATATATCCGCGCTCGTCAACTTGAAATGCCTGAGGAGGCCTATACCGAAGATGAAGAAATTGGAGAAATGGAGGCTGAGCTATCCAACCTCAGCTTCGAAGACTTGGGACGGAAATAACCCATTCGTAGAATATAAAAAACCGGCTAAAGCCGGTTTTTTTTGTTTTTACATGTTGATAAACGGAGCCTTACTCCAACTCTTGCCCTTCTATCTTAGCATCCTGCTCGTCAATATACCGCTGTATTTCGTCTGGCGATAGCACCTTAACGTTTGTAATAATAAAACCTTCCTTAATAAACTCCCCAAGTGCATTACACTCCTCAAAGATAATCTTAAACGGGTCCTGAACAGCAACATACAAAGGGACAAGAGCCAAAAGCATGGCAAATTTACCTTCCGCCCAAAAGGACTCAAGCTCCGAGTCAAATCGCTTAAGAACAAAGTCAACCTCCCCTTCTAGCACTTTTCTTTGGCTATCAGTAAAGCCGTTACTATCAATAGATACATAGGTAACAAAGTAACGGAGCTTATCCTTTTGTCCGCCCAAACCTGTTGATATAAAAATCTGCTCTTCATCAAGAAGCCTACTTTCTAACAGCATACGTGACTCCTGTAGAGCTAAAACGGTCCAATCCTTTAGCTCTGCATCACCCTCTTCCAAAAACTTCTCAATTGCTCTGTAGGCCTCGGGCTTATCAATCGATGCCAAATCTACAAGTAACGCCCGCTTCTCCTCTAGGGTAGTTGTATGGCTATACAAATCGTTAATAAGAATAAGCATATCACCTAGGAAAGGGGTGGCGTGCCTCTCTTTGGAAAAGTTAAAATACTCCATTTGCAGCTTAACATCAACCTGTTGCTCCAGAATGCTATACCCGCCACCTGTTTTCCCTAGTATCTCTTGTATTCGCTCAAATATATTATCCTTGTCGTCCAATGTAAAGTATTGTTACGTTAGTTCTCGAAACATAAAATGCTTACAAACCATGAATTAGTATTTATGTAAACAGAATCTAAAATACCAAATAATGGGGATATACGCAATCACTTTAAAACGGTATTTTTGCTAGTCATTATAATGGACAAAAAGCATGCATACGATGCATGCCAAAATATACTGCTAAAGCATGAAACTTTCTGAACTACAGAATGGGGAATTTGGAGTAATAACAAAAGTGATGGGGCGCGGAGCATTTCGGAAGCGAATTACCGAGATGGGCTTTGTTAAAGGGAAAAAGGTTACAGTTATAAAGAATGCCCCTTTAAGGGATCCTATTGAGTACTCCATTATGGGATACGAGGTGTCGCTTCGCCGAAGTGAAGCTTCGTTAATTGAGGTTTTCTCCCCTCAAGAAGCCCTTGTTCCTGAAGAAATTGCATTTAACGGTGTTTTTGAAACCGAAACGGGAAGCTCTTTCCTAAAAACCGAAGCCAAAATTAGAGGCAAAGAGGTTAACGTTGTGCTTGTAGGTAATCCTAATGCAGGTAAAACAACCCTGTTTAACTACGCATCGGGATCGAGGGAACATGTGGGTAACTACAGCGGGGTAACGGTTGATAGCAAGGTGGCCCGTTTCAAGTACAAGGGCTATACGTTTAATATTACCGATTTGCCTGGAACCTACTCCCTTACCGCATACACTCCCGAGGAGCTTTACGTGAGGCAGTATATTCATGAGCATACTCCCGATGTAATTATCAATGTTGTTGATGCATCGAACCTTGAGCGTAACCTTTACCTCACCACGCAGCTTATAGACATGGACCTAAAGGTGGTTATAGCACTTAACATGTACGATGAGCTCCAAGAAAAAGGCGATCAATTCGACTACGCATCACTGGGAAAAATGATTGGAGTTCCGTTTATCCCAACCGTTGGCTCCAAGGGTAAGGGCATTACAGAGCTATTCGATAAAATTATAAACGTTTACACCGATAAGGACAAAACGCTGCGCCACATTCACATCAACTATGGTGAACACATAGAGGAAGCCATTGGCAGCATACAAAACTTAATAAAGCAAGACGAGAACCTTAATATCACCGTAAGGTACTCCTCCCGCTACTTAGCCATTAAACTTTTGGAAAGGGATAGGCGCGCACAGTCTATTCTTTCCGAAACACCCAATTGGGAAGTAATAAAGAAAACGGCCGAACAGCAAGTAAAAAGGTTAGAGCAGATTTTTCAGGAGGATTCCGAGACGCTAATTACCGATGCTAA
Source organism: Bacteroidales bacterium UBA5206 (assembly GCA_002412705.1). Lineage (GTDB taxonomy): Bacteria > Bacteroidota > Bacteroidia > Bacteroidales > Tenuifilaceae > UBA5206. Next base: position 15,279 of record DHVO01000047.1, read on the forward strand.
ATACGGATTTATTGCAGGAGCACTAAAGGAGACCTTTAAAGAGGGCGCACATACTAAGCGTAAAACTACCGAAATTGTTGACACCTTTATTACCCACAAGCTTTTTGGATTTCCAATTTTTATATTCTTTATGTGGGTTATGTTCTACTCAACATTTACGTTGGGCTCCTACCCCATGGACTGGATCGACCAAGGTATTACCCTTTTCAGCAATTGGCTAAGTAGCCTTATGACCGAAGGTCCATTTAAGGATCTTCTTATTGGGGGTATAATAAGTGGTGTAGGAAGCGTTGTTGTGTTCCTACCCAACATACTGCTACTCTTCTTCTTCATATCGCTTTTAGAAGACACAGGTTACATGGCTAGAGCCGTGTTTATTATGGATAAGGTGATGCACAAAATTGGGCTTCACGGAAAATCGTTTATCCCCCTTGTTATGGGCTTTGGGTGTAACGTGCCTGCAATTATGGCTTCTAGAACCATCGAGAATAAGAATAACCGAATGGTAACCATGCTTATAAATCCGTTTATGAGCTGTAGTGCCCGTTTACCTGTTTACATTTTAATAATTGGCGCTTTTTTCCCTAATAACCCAGGAACCATCCTGTTCCTTATTTACATAATTGGAATAACCCTCGCGGTTATAATGGCCCTCATATTTAAAAAGACACTTTTTAAAGGGGACGATGTGCCCTTTGTTATGGAGCTTCCGCCATACCGCATCCCTACGCTCAGATCTACCGTAAGGCACATGTGGACAAAGGGTGGACAGTATCTTAAAAAGATGGGAGGAGTAATTCTTGTTGCTGTAATTTTTACCTGGGCTTTAGGCTATTACCCAAAAAATGTTGAGTATAGTAAGAACTACCCAGAGCTAATTTCTGCCATAGAAACAGAGTACACTGGTTTAATTGAAAAAGCATCGACCGATAGTCTTTCGGTTACTCTGCTAAATAGCGAAAAACAAGCAAAGGTTCACGAGCTCGAACTCATGATGACTGCAGAACACCAAGAAAAGTCCTACCTAGGAAGAATTGGAAAAACCATAGAGCCTGTTATAAAGCCCCTGGGCTTTGACTGGAAAATGGGAGTTAGCCTACTTTCTGGAGTTGCCGCAAAAGAGATTGTGGTGAGCACCTTGGGTGTACTATATCAAGCCGACATTA
>DHVO01000111.1 GCA_002412705.1 Bacteroidales bacterium UBA5206
TAGATGTTAGACGTTAGATTTTAGATTTGAGACGTTGGATGGTTATGGGTTACAGGTTAAAAGTTAAAAGTTAAAAGTGAAACAGTTTGTCTCACCCTCAGGCGAGATTAAACGATAATACACGATACACCAAAAACTAAACACTAAATCTCAACCCCATCATCCTCCAATATTATAAAATTCTCCGCTATGGTTATGGCTTCCGCACTTGGGTTTGGCATCAACTGCGGCAAGTATGGCTTGGCGAACGCCCAGCTGCCTAACGCTGAAACCGGCCTCGTTAAATAGGCATGGGTTAATGTAGCCGTTTGCAGTTAATCGTAATCGGTTACATATGGCGCAGTTACCACCCTCGCCACCTTCAACAACAGAGAACTCGCCCTTCTCTAAATCCATTTGGTGAATGAAGCGCACCTGAAGCCCATTCTGTTCAGCAAAGGCTTTTACTTGCTGGGCATCGGGCTCCTGCGACGACTTCTTTATTACGCAGTTAATCTTTATGGGGTGCAGTCCTGCCGCTTTTGCGGCATCAATGCCCTCCAATACCTGAGCAAGTTCTCCGCCACGAGTTAACTCTCTGAACTTATGGGGGTTTAGAGTATCTAGGCTGATGTTTATGCGCTGAAGCCCCGCATCCTTTAGCTGCTGCGCAAATTGCTTTAGCAGAATGCCGTTTGAGGTCATGCCAAAATCGGTGATGCCCTTAATTTGGGCAATCATCCTAACCAGCTCAACTACGCCTTTGCGCACCAGTGGTTCGCCGCCAGTGAGCCTAACCTTGTTAACGCCTAGCGAAACGGCCTCCTTTACAACAGAAACAATCTCATCAAAGGTGAGAATCTCGTTGTGGGGCAGCGATTTTATGCCTTCCTCGGGCATGCAGTACTGGCACCTAAGGTTACACCTATCGGTTACCGATATGCGTAGGTAGGTTATGTGGCGATTATAGTGGTCTAACATCAACAAAATCTCCTTTTTGAAGCTCTGCAACGCCCTGTGGAATTAGCGCCACCGCGTTTGCATTTGCTATGGCAAATATATGTGCCGAGCCATTAAAGTTTACAGGGTTTACCTCGCCCTTATCGTTAATCTCAACAGGAATTAGCGCCAAGCGCTCGGTCTTTTTGCGCTTGTAGCTGCTGCCTAGCGGAAGCTTTACTGTTGATGGAGTGGTTTCCGCTGCGCCTAGTGCCTTACGTATTGCTGGTTTTACCAGTAAATCGAACTGGAACAGCGACGACACAGGGTTTCCTGGTAGCCCAAATATCAGCTTACCGTTAACGGTGCCAAAGGTGGTGGGCTTTCCGGGCTGAACGGCAATGCTATCGAAATGGATTTTTATGCCCAGTTCGGCCATTATCTTGGGCACAAAGTCAAAATCGCCCATGGATACGCCGCCAGTTAGCAGAACCATATCGTTCTCGGCTATTGCCTTTGCTATGGCTGCACGGGTAGCATCCTCGGAATCCTCGATAATGCCAAAGTAGTGCGGCTCTCCACCCGCTTTAATCACTTGCGCAATTAGCTGGTGCCCGTTGCTGTTCCTAATTTGTCCCATGGCAGGAGCAATGCTGGGTTCAACCAGCTCGTCGCCCGTTGATAGGATTGCTACGCGTGGCTTGGCGCTCACCTCTGGTTGTGTGCAACCAACGGCTGCCATAATGGCAATGTGATGAGGCTCAATGGTTGTGCCTTTTGTTAGGGCTATGTCGTTCTTCTTAATATCCTCGCCTAAGAGGCAAATGTTTGATTTAACCGATTTGCCAGTGAATGCAATTCTGTTTTCAGATATTTGCTTGGTGTCCTCTACCATAAGCACGCAATCGGCTCCTTGGGGTATCATGGCGCCAGTCATAATCTTGGCACATTGTCCCTGGTGAATAACCTTAGTGGGCGCTTTCCCTGCAGGAATAACCTCAACAACCTCCAGCTCTTGATACGCATCGGCCATGCGGCAGGCGTAGCCATCAACCGCCGTTTTGTTAAAGGGCGGCATGTTAAGGTCGGAGCTAACGTTGGCAGCAAGAACTCGGCCTAACGACTGAATAAAATCAACCTTTTGGGTATGAGTTTTATGTATTACAGAGTCAAGCACTATGCTTATGGCTTGGTGTAGAGGTATCATAAAGTGAATTTGTAGTGGTACTTTGCAAATTTGGTAATAATTGGTGTGATTGGGAAACGATATGCATCAAAATGTTGTTCGTAATTGAGTTGTTTACGCTTTAGGGCTAAATGGTGAACAATCAGTTTTTGTTGAACAAATCTTGGGTTATTAAGTTAATTGGGTATAACTTTGTGCCGATTTACTTTTGGGGGTGCCTTAATACATAGGGCTGAGATCATACCCTTTGAACCTGATCCGGGTAGTACCGGCGAAGGGAAAAGAGCTTTACTTACGATCCCAGTATTATTTCCCCCTTTTTTTGGTTGCTGAATAGAATTATAGGCTTGTAAACGGCCGGTGCACACCGTTGCTTGCATACAAACGCTATCAGCTAGGCAGTTAATTTATTAACCAATTAAAGGAGCTTTTTTAATGAAGAGGTTTTCTTTTGTGCTGCTTATGCAGCTTATTTGCCTTGTTACCTTGGCAAATCCAAATAGTGTGGATGGTAGCCTTAAAATTACAGGTAGGGTTACCGATGAGAATGGCAATGCACTTGTTGGTGCAACGGTTGTAATAGATAACTCTTTACAGGGAGTCTCTACTAATCGCGATGGGGAATTTACCCTAACAACTCTCCGTGCGGGGAGCTACAGCATAGCTGTTTCCTTTATAGGTTATGAGAAGCAGGTAATTGACATTAACCTTACCGCAAACGAACTTGTTCTTGTACAGCTAAAGCCCGAGAGCATAATGGGTGAGGCCGTGGTGGTTAGAGCAACCCGCGCCAGCTCCAGAATGCCCATTGCCCAAACCACGTTAAATGCCGACGAGATAAAGGACAGGAACTCGGGCTTTGATGTGCCCTACCTTTTGGAGCTAATCCCATCGGTTGTGGCAACCTCCGAGGGGGGAACAGGAGTGGGGAATACCGCCTTTCGTATCCGCGGTAGCGATATGAGCCGCATTAACGTAACCGTTAACGGAATTCCGCTAAACGATGCCGAGTCGCAAGGCGTTTACTGGGTTAACATGCCCGATTTTACTAGCTCTGTTGATAACGTGCAGGTTCAGCGTGGTGTGGGAACATCAACTAATGGTGCTGCTGCATTTGGTGCAACCGTTAACTTCCAAACTGTAACCCTAAAGCCCGAGGCTTTTGCCGGTGTTGAGGCCACTGCTGGTTCCTTTGGTACCTTTAAAACGGCAGCCAAAATTGGAACTGGACTGATTAATGATAAGTTTAGCTTTGAGGCACGCTACTCAAAGGTTGAGTCCGATGGTTATATTGATAGGGGCTTTTCCGATCATCGCTCGTTCTTTGCAACGGGTGCGTGGCATACAGCAAAAAGCATTTTGCGCTTTAACCTAATTCATGGCGAGCAGCATACAGGCATTACTTGGGAAGGTATTTCGCCTGATAAGTTAGCGAGCGATCGTACCTACAACCCAGCAGGAAAGTACACCGATGCTAATGGAATAACCCGCTTTTACGATAACGAAACCGATAACTACACCCAAACGCACTACCACTTAACCTACAGCCACCAGCTGTTGCAGGAGCTTACCCTAAACACAGCGCTTCACCTAACCGATGGCGACGGCTACTACGAGCAGTATAAAGCAAACAAAAAGTTTGCTGATTATGGATTGCAACCTGTTACAATAGGGGGTGTTACCTACGCTAGAACCGATCTTATTCGGCAAAAGCAAATGGATAACCTGTTTTATGGTACAACCCTATCGCTAAACTACAGGAAAGATGCCATTGATGCTACAATTGGTGGAGGCTGGAACCGCTACGATGGCGACCACTTTGGTAACCTGTTGTGGACATCGGTTAACGCTGGTGTACCTAAGGACTACGAGTGGTACAGGAATACTGGTGTAAAGGATGATTTTAACGTTTTTGCCAAAGCAATAGTGCAGCTATCCAATAGCTTATCGCTATTTGCCGATATGCAGTATAGGAGCATCTCCTACGATTTGTCGGGAGTTGATGATGACTTAGCCGATCTTACACAGAAGCACTCCTGGGGATTCTTTAACCCCAAAGCAGGGGTGTCGCTACAAATTAGTCCAGAGCAAACGGCTTTTGCCTCATTGGGCGTTGCTCACCGTGAACCAACCCGTGCCGACATTAAGGATGCCATGAAATATGGTTCAACCAACACGCCAAGTGCAGAGAAACTGCTGGATTACGAGTTGGGGTATAGCTTTAAATCTCAGATTTTTGCGCTAGGGCTTAACCTGTTTTATATGGATTACCGCGATCAGCTTGTGCTAACAGGTAAGCTAAGCGAAGTGGGTTATCCACTTATGGAAAACGTTGATAAGAGCTATAGGAGAGGCGTTGAGCTTGCCACTAGCTTTAAGCCATTTAGCATGCTCCGCTGGGATGCAAGCCTATCGGTAAGCCAGAACAAAATTGAGAACTTTGTGGAGTATATCGATTTGTATGATAATAGTACCGATTGGAACCCCATTGAGGTAGATGGCGTGCAAGCTCAGACTAGCAATAAGTTGGGTACTACAGATATATCGTTCTCGCCAAACGTGGTGGCATCGAGCCAAATAAGGGTTGAGCCGCTAAAGTGGCTTGGCGTATCGTTAATATCTAAGTATGTTGGCGATCAGTATATCGATAACACCTCTAGCTCAGATCGTATGCTTGATGCCTACTTTGTGAATAACGTGAAGGTAGATTTTCGCATTAAGCTTAAGGGAACAAAGTCGGTAGTACTTGAGGCCTACGCCAACAACGTTTTCAATAGTAAGTATGAGGCAAATGCTTGGGTTTACCGCGCTGCATTCCAAGCCGACAACTCTGTTTTTGACGATATTGGACTTTACCCACAAGCCGGTACAAACGTTATGTTTAAACTTGGCGTAGAGTTTTAAATAGTTACAGGTTACGAGATACAAGTTACTTTCTTAAACTTGTATCTTGTCACCAGTACTTGCAACCATCTACAAGGTGTGACACGTTACATGTTACAAGTGACAGAGACAATAGAGAGAGCTGTAACACGTAACCAAAGACAAGAAGTGACACGTTACACGTTACGAGTTACAAAACAATATAAAGAGCCATAACCTGTAACCCGTAACCCGTAACCTTTAATCTCGCCCTCAGGCGAGACAAACTGTTTCACTTTTCACTTTTCACCTTTCACTTTTCACCTTTCACTTTTCACTTTTCACGATTCACTTTTCACCTTTAACCATCTTCCTTCCCATGCAATGGCTAATTAACAACTACATAGAGGTTCTAGGCACCATATTTGGCCTAATATACCTTTACCTTGAGATAAAGCAGAACATATGGCTATGGCCTTTGGGATTGCTTACATCGGCGTTTTACGTTTATGTATTCTACGTTTCTAAGTTTTATGCCGATATGGGCTTGCAGGTTTACTATGTACTTATTAGCATTTACGGCTGGTGGAAATGGTTTAGGGGTGTTAAGCCCGATGTTGCCGACGATTTGCCAGTAACAAGAATAACCCTGCGGCAGCTATTTGCTCTGGTTCCCATTTCCATTGCATTGTTTGCCATTATTGCTTACGTGCTAATTAACCATACCGATTCTCCTGTTCCCTACGGCGATGCCTTTACTACCGCCCTTAGCATTGTAGCCACATGGATGCTAACGCATAAAATACTAGAGCAATGGTGGTTATGGGTAGTTGTTAACTTGGTGTCGTTGGTGCTTTACGTTTACAAGGGGCTTTATCCAACATCGGTGCTATTTATTTTCTACTTTAGCATGTCGGTTGTGGGCTATTTTGAATGGAAGAGAACCATGAAGCAACAGGCAGTAGAAGGTATAAACGGTAAGTAACAGCAATGATTAAAGAGGATTGGCTTAAAGGCCTTTGTGAAGCGGATTGTGTAATTCTGGCAAATGGCAAGTTTCCCGATGCCGAGCAGCCTTTACAGGTGCTGCGTAGCGCACGGGTTGTTGTTTGCTGCGATGGGGCAGTGGCAAACCTCATAGCCTTTGGTATGGAGCCAACTGCCATTGTGGGCGATTTGGACTCGTTTCCATCCGAGTTAAAGGATCGCTTTGCCGATAGGCTTTACCATTTTCCCGATCAGTATTCGAACGACCTAACCAAAGCGGTGCTTTGGTGCAAGGAGAGGGGCTATGGTAACATTGCCATTCTTGGAGCAACAGGCTTGCGCGAGGATCACACGTTGGGCAATATTGGGTTGCTATCGCGGTACAATGAGCTTGGTGTTAGCGTGCAGGCGTTTACCGATCACGGCATTCTATCGGTTACGCATAAAACCAAGCAATTTGCCAGTTATAAGGGACAACAGGTGTCGTTTTTCTCAACAAATCCAACAACACGCGTAACAACTCATAACCTATTGTATCCATTAGAGAAAAGCCCCCTTCCAGATCTTTGGATGGGGACTTTAAATGAGAGCTTGGGCCACTGGTTTAAGCTTGAACTGGACGATGGCTGGTTAGTGGTTTTTCAAACGTATTAAAATAAAAAAAGAGGTGGCTTATCCCACCTCTTTTGCATTTGCACGGTTACACCATCTCTCTAAGCTTAAACTTAGCTTTAACCAGTTCCCCGTTTCGGTAAACCTGAATTCTGATTGTTTTGCCACTCTTCTTTTTCAGCATGGTGGTTATTTCGTGTAGTGTCATTTTTTGTGTAAGAACTCCGTTTATGGAGTAAAGCTCATCGTTTACTCTTAGCCCAGCCTGTTGTGCTGGCGAGTTATCCTTTACCACTGCAATTCTGTAAAGGGGTAGCCCTGGGAGTATTGGGCTAACATCCATGCCCGACATATCGTACCTAAACGGTTCCTTGTAGTGCCCATTCTTACGGAGTATTAGCCGCTGGTTGCTGTAGTCGATAATTACGTTGAACCTGCGGAATAGCTCTGCTCCAATGCTGCCGTTACGGTTGTTGTATCGGGTTGCCTCGCCAATGGACGACGAGTCTGGGAATGCCGTTACCACATTGTTGAACTCAAAGGAGCCTAGCTGGAACTTCTCAATTCTAGATACTGTACCCGTTAGCTCACCGCTGATTCCATGACCAAGTACATCCTTTTGCTGCAATGCGCCAGGGGTAATGGCTTCATTGCTATTTGGGTCGAGCCAAAGGGCAAAGCTCATGCCTGTATCAAATAGCAGTTTTACAGGTATTTGTTTGCCGTTTACCGTTACAATGGCTGTAACGTATGGTTTACCGTTAATTAGCTCAAGGGGAATAACCTCTTCGTTGCGTTTTAGCCTTTTTCTAAACTCTTTGGGGTTGTGAAACTGAGCTGTGTGTGTGGCGTAGTTTATCTCCACAATAAACTTCTCGAAAATGGATTGCCCAATGGCTTCATTCACGCGGTAACCCACCTTAGCCGACAGGTCTATAACATTATTGGGTACAACCAGCACTTGCTGTTGCTGTCCGTTAAGCTTGCCAAGGGATAGGTCGTTGCCATCGGAAAGGTAGCCCTCAACGCCCTCGTTGTTGCCCAACCCTTTAATTCTTACCCTGCGAACATTGCTAAAGCTCACGGCGTTTGGATTGGGTAAATCGGTTATTAGTGTGCGGCCCACACCGGTATCGAATATCAGGTTTAGGGAGTCGGAGCCGTTTATGCTAAATGGTAGCACAACAAGGTGCGAGGCCATTGTAAATGAGGTTTTGTAGTACTTAGCGTTACTGGCTAAGTGAAAATAGGTGCTCTCTGGTTTTTCGGCCAATGCTCCATTGGTGGCGAAAACTCCTAGAACGATTGCTGTTATGATGCTGAGCGTTTTCATGGCCTTGTATTTTATGGTTAGCACTAGAGTTTAAATCTCTGTTTCTACTCATAAGATACTTGGGCATGTGGTGTACCCTACCCCCAAAGCGGTTCTTGTGTCCTTTTTGGTGTAAAAACCTTAAGTTGCCTTTACTTAAGTAGCGGAACAACTTTATCCCTATAGTTTCGACCTATTGGCAATGGTTGCCCATTAATCTCAACGTGGGTTTGGGTAAATGCGTTTATGTGATGCTTGTTTATTATGTATGCTCTGTGTATTCTAATAAAGCAGTCGTTGTTTAGTTCAGCCTCAATTCCAGCTAAGCGTAAGTAGCATACCAGCGTTTGGGCATTGGTGTGTACTTTAATGTAATCGTCCATGCTTTCAATGTACAGTATATCGGTGTGTGCCACTTTGTAATTCTTTTTATCCGATTTTAGTATGATGTACTTGGTAGGCGAGGGCGGCTGGTTATCGGCGGCGGAACTATGTTTATTTATATCAAAGAATTTGTTTATTGATTTTAGGAATCGATCAAAGGGGATAGGCTTAACTAGGTAGTCCACGGCATTAACATCAAAAGCATCGGCGGCAAAGTTTCTAAATGCAGTGGTGAAGATAATGGATGGCGTTTGCTGCATGGATTTTACAAATTCCAGTCCATTTATACCGGGCATTTGGATATCCAGAAAAACAAGGTCTATGTCCTCATTGCGTATCACTGCAAGCGCATCTAGCGCGTTGGTAAAACGTCCCTTTATGCATAAGCCTTCAATTCGGTTTATGTAGTTCTCTATTACTTTTATGGCAATGGGCTCATCGTCAATAATAACACAGGTTGTCTTTTTGCTTTCCATTACGCATCAAGGTTTATTTTTAGGTCAACAGCATAGGTGTTACTGCCAATTGTATAGCTTAGGCTATGCTGCTGTGGGTAGATTAGGTGTAAGCGCTCCTCCACATTTTTTTGTCCAAGGCCCCTTGTGTTGGCCACATCTGTTGGGTTATATGTGTTGCTAATGCTAAAGGTTAGCCAGTTGCTATTCACTTCAATCTTTATATCAATAACACTTTGTCCTACGCTTTTATTGGCGCCGTGCTTAAAGGCATTCTCCACAAAGGAGAATAGAATTAGAGGAGCAATACCTTTTGATATGGGCTCTTGGGGATAATTGATATTTACAGTTAACCTACTATCGTGCCTAAGCTGTTCCAGCTCAATGTAGCTATTGATGAGCTGAGTCTCGGTGCTAAGCGGAATTCTTTCCTTGTCGCATTGGTAAAGCATAAACTCTAGTAGCTGCGATAGCTTAAGAATAATATCGGGCGTTCCAGGATCTTTCTCTAGCCACAGGCCATAAAGGTTATTAAGCATGTTGAAAAGGAAATGTGGGTGAAGCTGCCCCTGAAGCAGCTTAAGCCTAGTCTCTTTGAGCATCAGCTCTGCTTCTGATTTTTGCCTTGCTATATGGTTACTTGCAATTTGTTGGTTGTACGACTCTTTTATAAAGTGAGTGATTGCGGCAAAAAGTATAATTATGTAGCTGCCCGAAACTAGAAGTATTACATCGTTTTTTGTTGGTAATGCAATAAGCGGGGTTTTGCTAACAGTGAAAAACAGGATGGCAAAAATAAGCATGTAGTTAACCACTATGGAAAAAACGATGGTATTGCCTAGTAGGTAGAAGAAAACAGCATATCGGCCTTTGAACAGGAATTTTGGAATTAGCTGGTGGTTAATAATATTGGTTAATGTATAGCTAATCGCAATTAAACTTGTAATTGTTAGCAGCCTAATGGAGAGGGCGTACTGCCTGTTGCTAAACACAAAGAATAGAAGTGCTGCAGCAATAAGCCAGTAGGCTATTTGCCAAGCTCTGTTATGCTTTGTAAGTAGCAAAAAATCTTGATCCTTATATTTCATTAAAATCATGTTGTAAGCAAATATAGCTGCAATTGGCTTACATCAATTTTGATGCTTTGTTTATTCGGTAAAATGCATGTTCTGCACCCTAAAATGCACTTTTTGTATAAATGTGTGGTTATTTTGTAGTTTAGGTGCGATTTTGAGCCGCTTGCCTAAATAGTTTTTACTTGGGATTTGCTGCTTGTAATATTGGTTCATAAACCAATAAAAATATTAAACTATGCTACAGAGACATCTAATTGAAGGTGGGATTTATTTTATGCTGCCCATTTACATTATGTGGATTGCCAATATTGGGCTTTGCTGTTACATGGCCTTTCGTTTAGTGCGAGAGGGAATTGCGGCAACAGGCAAGCTAAAGCGTTTAAGCGAAGTGATATTCTTTTTTGGCAGCCTTGCATTTCTTTGGGGAATGTTGGGACTCCTTATGGGTTTGGGGCAAATTTTGGATGTAATAAGAGAGATGAGCGGACAGCTTTCTTTGGCCCTAATTGCAGGAGGATTTAGGGTAGCTTTAATTGCACCTTTGTATGGTTTTGTGCTACTAATAGTCAGTTTTATTGTTTGGTATGCGTTACGTTGGCTAAGGCGATAAACTTTGCTGGCAAAGTAAAAGTTAAAGCCCAGAGCTTATTGGCTCTGGGCTTTTTATATACCCTTGATTTTTTAAAGTTGCATGGTTATTCCTGTCTAAGCACAGTGGCAGGGTTTTCTCTTACTGTTCTAAGCGTGTGGTAAACTATAATTAGGAAGCTTAGTAGCATTGATACTAATAGAGTTGCAGCAAAAAAGTACCAAGAAATTTCTATGTGGTACGCAAACCCGTTTAACCACTTTTTCATGGCGAAGTAGCTAAGCGGTAGCCCAATAACATTAGCAATGGCTATAAGTAATAGAAAACGGCTAGAGAGCTGACCTATTAGTCGCAGAACACTTGCTCCAAGTATTTTGCGAATGCATACCGCTTTTGCTTTTTGCTGAATGGTGTAACCCGATATTCCCAAAAGGCCAAGTAGCGCAATAACAATGGCCATTGCTGATGCTACAATTGCCAAGTAAAAGGTTCTGCGGTCGCCCTTATACTGTTCAACCACATACTCATCTAGGAACTTGTAGTTCCAAATGTCGTTAGGGTTGGCTGCTTTCCATATCTCGCCAATGGCATCAACCGTTTTGGGGTTAAACCCATCGGCTAATCGGATGGCCAAAAAGTAGTATAGGCTAGGTATTTGGGCAAAAACAACGGGCATTATTTCGGAGTGTAACGATTGTGAGTGGAAATCCTTAACAATGCCAATAATGATTCCATTGTTACCTGCGGCAACAATCTTTTGGCCTATGGCTTCGCCATTTTCGGGGAATCCCAGTTTTTTTATAAATGTTTCGTTTACAACAAACTCCATTAATGAGTCGGTTGTACTCTCGTTATTCCACCATCTGCCATACACTACCTGAAGGTCAAAGGCCTCCCTGTAGCTATAGTCGGTGCACTTTAAGTTAACAAGGCTACGCTCTCCCTCTGCAAGGTAGGGCGATTGGTATGAGTACTGAGCATTGGATTCGGCCATGGGCGCGCCAAGAGAGTAGCTGGTTGTTATAACATCGGGAAGCGCTTCAATTTGGGTTCTTATGCTACTCTTTTGCTCCTTGTTGTTTTCAACAACCACTAAGTTTAGGATATTTTTTGTGGTAAATCCCACATCCTTTTTAAACAGGAAGTTAAGCTGCGAAGCTATAATTAGCGTTGAGGTAATAAGTGCAGCCGTAACAAGGAATTGGAATATGATAAGCCCGCTTCGGAGCAGGAATCCCTTTTGTCCCTGCGTATCCTTATCGCCTCTAAAAATGTTAACTGCCTTATAGTTTGCAACCCTTACGGCGGGTAGTATTCCCGTTACCAGTTCTAGCGAAGCAATAAGGGCTAGCAGGAATAGGATAAGCCTTGGTTGGCTAAATACGTTTGTGTATATGTGCCCATTGAGTAAGTTGCTAATGGAGGGCAACGTGAGCTCTGTTATTACAATGGCTATAATAACCGATAGGGTTATGGTAATAAGCGTTTCAATGGTGAACTGGTGTATTAGCTGCTTATTGGATGCTCCGTTTACTTTTCTTACTCCAATCTCCTTTCTCCTTTTTAGCAGGATGGACATGGAGAGGTTAATGTAGTTGATACATGCCAGAAGGAGTACAAAAAGACCAACAATTGCTGCTATTAAAAGAGTAGTGCTATCGGTGTAGCCGTTTAGGTTATCGGAGCCATACTTAGCCGTGGTTCTTATTTCCGAAAGGGGTTGAAGCTTGTACACTGCTCCTGATTCATCACCTGGATTGTGCTTGCGCTCAATTTCGTTCATCTGTTTTTCTACATCAGCAACCACTTGGCTATTTGGTAGCAGCATGTAAGCAAAGAAACCGGAGCTTTTGGTACCCCACGAGTTTATATCAAAGGGCATATCAAGCATGGAGAAGCTCTCAATGGGCAGAATTATTTCGTAGGGAATATTGGTCTGCTCTTTGGGATCGGCAACAATTGCCTTTACTGTAAACTGCTTGTCGGCTCCAACTTTTATTAGCTTGTTAATGGGGTCGGTGTTGCCAAAGAGCTTTTTTGCAAACGATTGGCTTAGTATAGCCGCATCGGGTGCTTTAATTACCTCCGATGAGCCCACAATCCACTCAAAATCAAAAATGCTAAACAGCTCGGGTTCTGTGTAGATGGTGTGGTTTGGCGTTAACTTGTTGTCCTCGTAGGCAACAACGGTGGTTTCCCAGTATATTAAGCGCGATACTTGCAGCGCATTGGTAAGCTCATTCCTAAGGGCAGGAACCATTGGGTAGGGAATTTTTGCCTCGTACTCCGAACCGTGCTTCCGTTCCGTATCAACAACAATCCTATAGATTCTATCGTAGTTAGCTTGATGCTTATCAAAGTTCGTTTCGTGGGAGATGTATAGGTATATTATTATTGCAGTGGCAATCCCCACCGATAGACCTATGGCGTTGATTATGGAAAAAACTTTATTGCGGTTGATGTTTCTTAGCGCTGTTATTAAATAGTTTTTTAGCATAACATAGTTGTTTTGGTGCACCATTGCTGTTCAATATTTAAGCCATATGTGGTTTTGGTTTGTATTTCAGTTTTTTAAGTCAGTTCTTGGCTGCTGGGCTTGTGGTGCAAATGTTCGAATGCGTACAGGAAATCCTAATGTTTATCCGAAAGTGAACAGCTAAGGCAAACAAAAAGAGGAGCTGTTGGGCTCCTCTTTCTTTCTTGGTGTATATGGTTCTAAATTTTATTCATCTTTTTTAGCTCCACCTCTAGCTGGTTAACCAGCTTCTCCATTTGGCGGGTAACTGCAAGGAAAGCATCCTCTTTGGTTAAATCAACTCCAGCTTTTTGAAGAAGTGATACAGGATAATCGTTGCTACCCGATTTTAGTAACGTAAGGTAGCGTTCGGTTGCCTCTTTGCGAGCCTTTGCGTTGGGAGCGTTGGCAATATTGTCGTAGAGCGCACTCGATGTAGAGAACGATACCGCGTAGTTGTAAACGTAGTAGTTGTAGTTAAAGAAGTGGTGTATGCGGGGCCAAGCATATTTGGCCGATTCTACCTGCTCAACACCTGCTCCGTTAAACTGCTTGTCGATATCGGCGTAAAGATTTGCAATAACCTCTGCGTTAACTGGTTTGTCTTGTTCTACTAGGCTGTAAACGTTGTACTCAAAATCGGCAAACTGAACCTGACGGTAGAAGGTTTGGGTAATGTTGTCGATTGCTTGAATTAGTAGCACAACTTTTTCCTCGGAGGTTTTTGCCTGTTTTAGCATGTGGTCTAGTAGCATAAACTCGTTAAAGGTTGATGCCACCTCGGCAACCATCGATGCTGAACCTGAGTATATGTAAGGCTGGTAGGTGCTGTGTAGCATACCGTGGATACCATGTCCAAGCTCGTGTGCAAGCGTAAATACGTTATCGCGGGTGTTTGCCCAGTTTAGCAAAATGTATGGGTGCACTCCGTATAGCGACAGGTTGTATGCGCCAGGTTGCTTTCCGGGCTTTTCGTAAACATCAATCCACCCACCCTTAAGGGCTTTGGCAAGAAGGCTGTTGTACTCGTCGCCAAGTGGTTTAAGGGCCTCTTTAACCATGTCGGTAGCCTCAACCCAGTTGTAATCCTTTTCGTAGTTTAGCAGCTCAAGGTACGAGTCCGATGAGTAGTACTTCTCAAGCCCAAGCGCTCTTCTCCTTAGGTCCCAGTATTTTTGTAGAGGCTGGTTATTGCTTTTTGCTACCTTAAGTAGGTTGGTGTAAACGCTCATGGGGATATTGTTCCCATCAAGCACAGCCTCAAGGCACGAGTTGTAGTTTCTTAGCTTAGCGCTTGCCCAGCGGGTTTGTAGTAGGCCTAGCATAAGCTCTGCATAGGTATTCTTGTTCTTAACAAAGGGCTCGTGGGTTCCTCTGCTTACAGCAAGTCTATCCTCTTGGTTGCGATTGCTTGAGTAAACCTTTGATGCCGCCGCTGGCGACACCTTAACCGCTTCGCCAGTTGAAAGGGTAACCGTTGGGTAATCAATATCCACAACCGATAGGGTGTTGTATGCCTTTGATGCCAGTCCTAGTGAGTTTCCAAACTGAGTTAGGATAGATTGGGTTTTCTCGTCGAGGATGCGCTCCTGTGTCCTGTAAAAGTCTAAAATTTCGTGGCGATAAACGGCTAGCTTCTCATTCTCTTTCATCCACTGCTCAACCGTTGCTTGGGGTATGGCTGCAAGCTCACTGGCAATCCATGTGGAGTTTAGCCCGTACTGCATACCAACGGCTTGTAGCTCCTGATGCTTAGAACGGTAAAGGGGGTTTTTGCCATCCACATCATTCTGTAGCTCAACATACCAGTATAGCTTACCCTGCATTACGCTATTCTTAGCGGTGTACTCAAAAAACTTTAGCAGGTTCTCGGCGCTAGTGCCAAGGGTTCCTTTAAATTCCAATATTTTGGGAACTTCGGCTTTAAAGTTCTCCAGTTCCGCTTGCCATGCATCCCAGCTGGAATAAATGTCGGATACATCCCAGTTTGTAGATTTGTCGGTGGGGTTACCCTCCAAAACCTTGTTTGCCCAAGTGGCTGTAGTCATTGCCATTGATAAAAGCGCAACGGCAGTTACAATTACTCTTCTCATTTACTTTATAGGTTTACATTTATAATTTAGGGAAGACTTACTGCTTCTGATATTACTTTCCTCCCAGGGTTTAAGCCGTAGCTTTATTTAACAGTTTTTGCTTTAGGGGCAAAAAAGTGTTGGATATTGGTGATACTCATCAACATTATGTCGCTTTTCGTCCTTTTTTATTGCAAAAAAGTACTATGTCGCCATATATTGTTTGGCAACAAAAATACTCTGGTTATGGATAAAAAGAATAGACGTATAGGCCTAAATGCAAAAATGAACTTGTACATTCTTTCGGTGGTGCTCCTGCTATTTGTACTATCGTTTGGATATGTGCTTTTTAGCTATAGGCAGAGCTCCATTGCTGCATCAAAGGAGTTGGCATGGAATAAATCGTCGGATATTGCCAATCAGGTTAAGGGCTATTTAGATAATTCCCTACAAATAACCAGAACAATAGGGAACTCCCTTGTGGCTTTGCGGAGCAATGGGAATGTGAATAGAGACGATGTGAACAACATGCTAAAACAGGTGCTGGAAAAGAATGACTACGTGCTCTCGGCATGGACTATTTGGGAGCCAAATGCGTTTGATGGCGCCGATAAAAAGTATGCAAATACTTGGGTGTACGATCAATCGGGAATTCTTAACGTGGGGTGGTTTAAAGCCGATGGCAAAATTACCTACGAGCCCGATCCTAGCGGCTTTGAGACCGAAGATTTTTATGTGGTTCCAACTACTACTCGCAAAGAGGCAATCCTTGAGCCATACTACTATAGCTATACTGGTAGAACCGACGATGAGTTCTTTGAAACGTCGGTGGTTGTGCCGCTAATTGTTCAGGATGTTCTGCTTGGTATTGTTGGGCTCGACATCGATTTAAAAACAATTCAGAGTATTAATTCGAGCGTAAAGCTTTACCAAACAGGATTCTCTGCGGTTGTGTCTAATGGCTATTCGGTTGCTGCGCACCCCAATTCGGAACTTGTGGGCAAGAGCATCCTAGAGGCACTTGCTATCTCCCCCGAAAGTGATATTGCACTTGCTATTGCTCAGGGTAAGCCCTACATGTATAACGCCTACTCCGATTATATTTCTACCAATGTGCTCAGGGCCTTTTCTCCTATATATGTGGGTGATACCCCAACACCTTGGACTTTGATGGTGGAGATTCCCATGAAAGAAATTCTTGCCGATACTAATAAGGCTCTTAGTACCATTGTGTTTATTGCTATTGCTGGTTTAATTGTAATTTTTATTACCATATATCTAATTGCTAGGAGCATATCGGCTCCAATACTGGAAGGGGTAACCTTTGCGCAACGTGTTGCCAATGGCGATTTAACGGAGCAGCTCTCCATTAATCGTAACGATGAGGTTGGGGACTTGGCGCAGGCTCTAAATAAAATGGTCGAAAACCTTAATGAAATGGTTGAGGCCGTTAAGCGGGAGTCGGGCGAGATAGAGCAGGCCAGTAATGGTTTAACAAGCATGTCGGTGGAACTGTCCAACAGCGCAACGCTACAGGCAAGCTCCGTTGAGGAGGTTTCGTCGTCCATGGAGGAGATGGTTTCAAACATAGAGCAGAATGCTCAAAACGCCCACGAAACGGGTAAGGTATCTGTTAAAATTGCTGACGTTGTAGGCTCGGTAGGGAAATCATCAAAGGATAGCC
>DHVO01000121.1 GCA_002412705.1 Bacteroidales bacterium UBA5206
CTTCCTTGGTAAGGAAGAGGTCATGAGTTCAAATCTCATCATCGGCTCAAAAAAAAGCCACCTTTTGGGTGGCTTTTCTGTTTTATATAAAACAAAGAAATCTTACTCCAACTTAAAGCGCAAACGCAATACCCCATCGGCATAATCGTGGGAAATTATTCTAAACAACCCTATCTCTTTGGTATTGCTTACATGTGGTCCAATACAAGCACAAGCATCGTAGCTACCCACGTGTACTATACGTATTTGAATTGGAGCATCGGTTGGTAGTTTAGACAAATCAACAAACAAACCTGCATCCTCTTTATTTGCAAGCGATTCGGTAACATCAACCTCACTTTTTATAATCTCATTAACAGCGTCTTCCACCCATTTAATATCTGCATCGGTTGGCTGAACGGGTATGCGATAATCGCACTTGGATTTTTTACGCTCGATATGTGCGCTAAACGAACGCGAACACCCAAATTTCCTAACCATTGTTTGGTTTAGGATATGCTCCGCAGTATGCATGCGTGGATCGTAATTCTTTTCGCTCATTCTAGTTTTTGCCCCAAAGATAACCTTTAGGGCAAAAACATAAAATGGTTTGATTACTCATACCGTATTCCCTCTGCTGGATTAATGCGCATTCCTTTTCTTGATTGCACAAGAACTGTTACAATGGCAATGAAAAGAACTAATACCGATGGAATGATATACATCCATATAGAAACTTCCGTTTTAACAGCAAACTCGGCCAACCAGCGGGATATTAATTTGCTCACAATAGGAAGAGCTATAATAACAGCTAATGCCCACAGAAGCACGTATTCCTTAACAAATAGCAGGAGTACGCTAATTGATTTTGCCCCCAACACCTTTCTTATAGCAATCTCCTTCCTCCGTTGAACAACGCTATATGCCGAAAGGCCAAGAATTCCCATTGCAGTTATAAATAGGGCAAGAACCGAGAATAAGCTGAAAACAAGACCAAAGCGACGTTCATCGTCGTGCTGTTTTCCATAGAACTCATCCAGAAAAAAGAAGTCGAATGGGTTACCCGGAAATACAGATTGGTATGTACTTTGAATCTGATCTATAACCTCCTTACTATAGTCCCCGTTTAGCTTTAGGGTAAAATAGCCATTAAATCGTCTGGCAACTCTAAATATTTGAGGCTCTATGGGCTCCTTTGGCGACAGCTGGTAAAAATTGTAGCAAATACCCCCAACAATGCACTCGCGCCCCTCCAAGTATATTTTCTCTCCTAAAGCTTCCTGAACCGATTCAAATCCAATATGGTAGCAAGCAAATTCATTAAGAACAACAATATTTGCATCAAGCGATGGGTTACCAGTAAAACCTTTGCCAGCTAGTAATGTAATGTTGTAAACATTGAAGAATGAGGTATCGGTATCGGTCAGCCTAAAGTTTTTCGAATTATCAACATCTCTCCCAACAATGGATACACCGCCCCTATTCATCATATTGGGTTTTCCTGGCACAACACTAGAAAATGTGGCTCCTGCAACACCACTAATCTTAGAAACCTCTCGCTTAAAAACCTCGAACCGCCTAACCAACGAAGTATCGCCCACCATGGGTGCATCAACAACAAGCATTTTCTCCTTCTCAAAACCCAAATTATGCTGGCTTAGCGCCCGGTACTGACTATATACAACCACCGTACCTGTAACCAATAAAACGGCTATAAACAGCTGAAAAAGTACTAGTAAGCGCTTTCCAAAAACCTTCCGTCGAAACTTAATGCCCCCACCCTTTAGCACATCTATTAGGGAGGAAGTGGATAGCTTAGCTGCCGATGATACACCTGCCGAAAGAGTTCCAACAGCAAATGCAATGGCTACAATTAGGTAAAACCAACCCCTTGTCCAAGGTGATGTTTCAAAAGGAATCCCTGAAATATTTGTGAATGCAGGGTATAGATTTAAGAAAAGAAGCAACGCTACAAACACTGCAACAAGGTTTGTTATGGCAGACTCTACAAGAAGCTGAACCACAATATCCCGCCTATTTGCACCCAAAACCTTACGAACGCCCAACTCCTTGATTCTCCTAAATGAGGCTATGGTTGATAGATTAAAAAAGTTAACCCAAGCAATTATAAGCACAAACCAGCATACAATTTTTAGTATATCGATAGCCGTTTTATTGCCATTGGGTTGAACCTCGTGCATAAAATGGGAAGTGAGATGAATATCGCGAACTGGCTGTAGCTTAAATCCAAAGGTGGTTTTATAGGCAGCCATAAGCTCACCTATCTCAGACTGGAGAAAATCTGGTATGCGCTTTTGAACCTCCTCATAGGCAGTGCCCTCACGAAGCTTTACATAGGTATAAAAACCGCTATATATCCATCCGGTCATCACATAGTCGGGCATAGATGCAGCATAAGTTGGAAATGATGCCAAAACCTCAGCATGCAAATGGGTGTTGGGCTGCTGATCCCGATACACTCCCGTAACCTCCAATTTTAACCTCTTATTGTAGTCAATAATTCTACCCATTGGGTTTTCGGAACCAAAGTACCTTTTGGCTGCCGATTCCGATATTACTACTGTGTTAGGCTTATCCAGGGCAGTACTCTTATCTCCCTGAACAAGATCGAAACCTAAAAGATTCATGAAATTTGTCTCTGCCCAGTATGCATCAATTTCCCTAAAGGCAATATCTCCATTGGAAAATACACCCTCAAAACGGAATGCTCTACCATAAGACTCAACCTCAGGAAAAGCCTTCAAAAGCGAAGGACCTATAATTGGACAAGCCGAAGCAAACTCTACTTTATCGCCCTGCTCTGAACTTCTAGAGTAGTTAATCCTATATATATTATCAACATTAGGTATATGAGCGTCGTACCTAAGGTGATAAACAACATAATGTGTAAGGAATAGACACGCAGCAATCCCCAGCGACAATCCCAAAATATTAATGGCATTAAACCATCCCTTAAATCGCTTAGACCTAACAAAGGAGAACAAATATCTAGTAATCATACTATTTTATTTAAAAAGATTAGTTTCCCATAATAAAAACAAGCCACATATATAGGGCTAACTAAATCCGTTCCATTCGCTATATCAATATATCTATCAGTATTTTAAAACAACGAAAAACAAAATTAGCAAACACTAGGCTAATAAGCCCTGTTCCATTCTGAAACAGCAACACAAAAAAACGAACACTCCCTACAAATAACAACACGCAAAAAGAAGACAACAAAACCAATTCTACGTTAGTGCCAACTAGTACAATAGATATAAAATCACAAATTGGAATGCAAATAATGGTCAAAAAATATATGCAATAGCGCTTATTTTCGTTCTGATTAAAACAAAATGGTTAAATTTGATAATAGTAAATCATTCTTTATCAAAACACATGGAACTTGAGCACCATAATCCAGCTAATACTGGCAATGAATTTATAGATTACAGGGAAAGGTGTAGGTTTCAGCCTAGTCAGCTTGTTGAAATAAGAACAGGCAAGGATTTAGAGGCTGCACGTTTTATGGTGCGACAATTATTCCCATCGGTTGTAAAGGAGTACTGGTGGGTTAAGCCATCGGATGTGGCATCGTTTAGAAATACCCCACTAAAAGTTAGCAGCATTTACTATTACAAGGACGGAATTCCTGTTATACTCCTTAACACTGCAGATGGGAGTATAACTAGAAAAACTCAAATATTCCTTAAGTATCCAGAAGAGAACGTAGGCCTTGAACCAGATAGAAAATTAGCCATTCATAACCTAAATTTTGAATCACAATGCGAGCTACTGCTTAGCGACAACCTATATGAGAGATTTGAAGTAGCCAAAATCTTTTCGGAGCAAGAACCACCCTTAATACCAACAGATAAACTTGAGCTAATAAGTCTTTTTGTTCTACTTCAAAACTACGATGCACTTGTTGAAATAGGAGCAGAAAGTATTCCTGCTCTAATGGAACGGTTCTTTGTATCATCGGGTCAAAAGGAAACCGAGAGCATTGCAGAAACGTTTATGAGGATAGGTGCACCATGCATACCTTTTATTGATGAGGCACAAAAATCGCTTTCGGAAATGGCTAGTCCATACTACGCTAAGCGTCTGCGCTGGGTGCTTTCAAAACTTCAAAAAAAGTAGCTCCACTAAACCTTTATTCAATTTCTTATTCCTAGTATTGCAGTAACTTTTACTGCAATAACAATCTATTGTATGTTCGATTTATCAAAAAAACGCTGGCAATGGCTTGCCATGCTTTTCCTTGCCTTAATATGGGGTAGCTCTTTTATACTAATGAAGAAAGGACTTAAAGCCTTTACGCATACACAAGTTGCTGCAATAAGGGTTTTCTTTGCATTTATTGTACTAGCCCCAGTTTACATTAGGCATATTAAAGTATTGACTAAAAAAAGAGTTTTAAGCCTGGGCATAGTGGGCTATGCAGGCATCTTTTTCCCTGCATTCCTTTTCACACTAGCTCAAACCAACATATCGAGTTCACTGGCAGGAATGCTCAATAGCCTTTCGCCGCTTTTTGCGCTAATTATTGGGGTAGTTTTTTATAAGAATAGACCTCTGCCAAATCACTACATAGGAATAGTACTGGGCTTGTTAGGTGCTCTGGCTTTAATAACTAACGGACATTTTGGCTCCCTTAGTGAAATAAATGGATATGCATTTTTTGTAATGATAGCCACTCTTGGCTATGGTATAAACGCTAACGAAGTTAGGTTTAATCTTCCTGATTTAAACGGGATTCAGGTTACTGCATTGGCCTTTTTGCTTGTTGGGCCACCTGCAGGTATCATTCTTTTCTCTACCGATTTAAGTGCGGCATGGCAATCACCATGGTTCTGGCAAAGCTTACTGGCCACATTAACGCTATCGGCTTTTGGCTCAGTTATATCGCTATTTATATACAATAACCTAATTAGGCATACTAGTGCGCTGTTTGCCACATCGGTAACGTATATAATTCCTGTGTTTGCTATACTCTGGGGCATTTTTGATGGTGAAACCATAAGCCCAATTCAGGTTAGCGGAATTGCCATTGTGCTACTGGGTGTTTACCTCGTAAATCGAAAAAAACCAGCCCGAGCTGCAAGCTAACTACAAATAAGTTTAATAGTACGCTTTTGCTTATCGGTTGATAGAACTAAAAGGTATAACCCTGCTTTTAGCGTAGGTAGCGAAAGAGTGTGACCAACCTCTAACTTATTGGTGGTTACAATCTCATTGTGCAACCTATTCCCAATATTGCTATAAACGGTAATAGTTACGGCTTGGTTTAAAGAAAAACCAGTTGCAACAATGGTTATAGTTTGGTTTGCTGCGAAGGGATTTGGGGAAACACTAATTTTGGGGTTGAGTACCAAATTACCATCAGCACCACTTGGAGTACTTAGCGATATCGAAGCATACCCCCCTCCGCCTCCTCCTGTGTAAATAGCTTGTCCAAATGTACCTATAGTGCCAACTAGCACCATAACAAAGAGTATGGTAAGTTTTTTCATGAGCATAGTTATAATAAAGTGATACTAACGTCCGCCTCTTCCACCAGAGGTGTTCCGCCGTGTTGATGGGTTAAGGTGTGAATAGAACCTATCCGATATGGCCATATCCCTATATGAGCCAACTTCGCCAAGGGTACTTCCCCAGCCGCCCCCGCGGTATATAATTCCCTTTCCATCGGAACTGGGCCACGTTGACTGGTTAGCATCACCACTAGCTGACAGCTCACCATCGCCAAGCGTTGCATTGAACTGCTCACCACCAGAACCAGCCTTTACCGTAAGCTCCCAAACATTTCCGCTTAGCTCCATTACGCCATAGTATGCAGCTCCCGCTTCAATTCGTGTTGTTTGAGAACCAGCTGCAAATCCTGTACGCAGCGGGCCACGCAACCCCCAGCTTCCTGTTGCCACAACATTTCCAATATTGGCCAGGCCTGCAGTCTCAGTAGCGGAATTGGTAACCGTTTCAAGTGGTGTTCCGCTGCTTTGCACGTTATCGGCATCAACAACAAATGGTGTTCCCCATGCCATTTCGCCCGCAACAGGATTAACATTGCTTCCACGACAAACCTTTTCAAACTCAAACTCCGTTATAGGCCGTAATGCAGCCCAGTCTAAAAAAGCAGCCAAATCTACCCACGATAAAAAGTTAACTGCTCTATCAAGTGCATCATCGGTTTCGTTATAAGTAGCATCACCATTACCATTGCATGCAAATTGAGCTGGTGCCCCACCCGTGGACGGCACATCAATTACCACGCCATTGCGATACGTGCTATCGGGTACGTACTGGTTAATTAAAGCCCTTGTTCCCCGTTGAGCAGTAATACTTGATGATACTCTGTTTTGCTGCTGCGTAGCAGTAAGAGTATTCAAAAAATCGACATACTGCTTTTGCGAAACCTCATACTTCATTACCCAAAAGGAGTTGTAGCCCTTGGGATAAGAGGCAGGAATAATGCTTGGCAAAAGTGAAGGAGCAAACTCTCCGTTAGGATTGGTAATGGTTAAACCATCTATTTGCTCCTCTGATGTTATAAGCAAAGGTTGACCATTAGAGGTAGTGTATGATGATACCGATGAGCCATCGCCAAGATAAAAAGCCCCTTCGGGAACCTTAACCATTTCGATGGCAAACGCTCTAATCTCTGTAAAACTTTCCAGCGAAGCATCTATTTCAAACGAAATTCGAGAGGTGGACACAACACCACTCCCCTGCTTTCGCATAACAAAAAAGCCCAAATAATCCTGTGGCAGTTCAAATTCTAATGGCTCGTTACCCGACTGTTGAGTAGGCACACCCAGAATACTTATATGTTGCCACACACCATTTTGGTTTTTCGCCTTTACAAAAACCCAAATGCCATCGGCACTAGCACCCTGCGAAAGAAAGTTCCAGCTGTTATCCCACGAAATATCGAACAAAACGGTGTGCTCGTTTACAGCACCATTCTTTAGCTCTACGCCATTTCCCAACGCCTTTGCACCTAATAAAGCGCACATAAGCACTAGGTATATAATTTTTTGCATACTAGTATTTATTAGGCAGATTATCCGCTTTACAAAATACGATAAGGAAGGAAAAAGTAGAGTATAAGCGAGCGCCAACTTAACAGCAACTCGCTTATATATAACACGCTACTCGTAACGATAGGTAATATCGTCGATACAGAAGTAAGAAGGAGTATTCATGCCCCAATCGCCATTGTCTGATGACGAAAGGTAGAAACGTAGCTCTGTTACACCTTTAAGCGATGACAAATCGCAGCTAGTCCAGCTATCAACCAAATAATCCATAGTATTATCCTCTGCAGTGTAATCGGCCAAATAAAAGTCAACAGTGCCAACCTCTGTACCATTAGCATCATATCCCTTAATTGTTACCATGAAAAAGTCGGGATCGTTTCCTGTTTCCCCACCAAATTTCTTGCTAAACTGGTTACCATTTACCATTGTAAGGTATGCAACAGTTGAGTTGGTAAACTTGGCATAGCGCATGTCAACAGGTCGGCTAAAAGTTATTTTTGCATCGTCGGCAACCACATAGGCAACACCAAAAATGTTGCTACCATCGGTACCATCGGCAATGAATGCGCTATACTGATTTGCATAATCGTTTAGCACCATATTATCCACATTGGAATAAGCAAAACCGCTCCACGACTGAAATTGAGTATTAAAGCTATTATTAAAAGTTCCCTTACCTACAACAAACTCACCAGAGCCATCGGAGCCATTCCAGAAGGTACTATCGGCAAGGGTTAACTTCTGGAAATCGATTTTTTCCAGAACAAAGGTTTCATCGCTCTCACATGATACAATAAGCATGGCAGCAAAGGCCATTGCCACAAACTGAAGTGTACGTTTTAACATGAGTTAAAGGTTTTATAGTTAAACTTTTAAAACCTCAACTCGCAAAACCTTGGAAAGTAAGTGAAATAGAACTAGAAGTTATCTATTCCGCGCTTTTTCTCCCGAAAGCTTACGAATGAGGGTACTACACGGCAGGTCTTCTGGCTTATCCCCTCTTCTTGAACCTTCCCATCCGTATTAATCGAACAGTGGCGTTGAAGCAAAAAGAGTATTCCCCAAAGGGAAGGACTTACAGCAGCGGGTACTGCCCCTGATTTACACAGGGTTCCCTTAACCGTTAGCGAAACAAAGGTAAAAAAAGATTTTATTAATAGATAAATTACGCTAGGTTAAAAACAGCGTTTCCCAACATCAGTAACTAAGTTTAATTAACCACTACAAAAGAGAGGAGCATTACCAATAGGCACTACCATTTTTTGTTTATAACAAGAAGAAAATCCACCATTAAAAGAAAAAGCAGAAAAAAATCGGCCTCTTGCCAACCTAAAATGTTAAGAACAATTGTGATAACTAAACCAACAAGTAGGTAAAGCCTATACTTATCCACTTTCTCCTTAGGTTTACTCCTGTGCGTTAAGTAATAGTTAATCCTATAGAAAAGGAAAGGCACAAAACCTAAATAGAAAAGAACAATACCCACCCTGTAGTTAGCAAGCCTAACCAGTCCAGCAAAAACCAAAAACAAAATGGTGTAGAGCAATACTTTACGCTCTGAAATTTTTTGCGAAGCCATACATCGAAATTTTAAACAAAATTACCCATTTTTGTTTAGCAGATACGAGATTAGCCTTTTGTTGAAAAGTATATTTACATAACTTCGAGCCTACTAAGATTTTTTTATGATGTAACGCATTACAAATCCAAATAACCAGAGGGGCATATCGCTATGAATAAAATAGTTGCTTATTGTACAATGGCATTTGTTGCAGTTCTTGCATCGTGCCAGGGAATACTCCCTAGCCAAACAGAGATATCGGAAGAGGAACTTAAAAGCCACTTGGAATTTTTGGCCTCCGACTCACTAAAAGGGCGAAAACCTGGAACAACATATGATCGTATGGCCGCAAAATACGTTAAGGACGAGCTAGCAGAATATGGGTTAAAGCTATTAGGACAGAATGGGTACCAGTTCTTCGACCTAATTGTAAAACAACACCCAGGAGAGAACACACTTGCCATTAATGGCAAAGATCTGGCTTTCGGAACCGATTTTAGCGTACTGCCACTATCGTCCAATAGTGAAGCAGAATCTGTTATCTGCTTTGCTGGATATGGCTTTCACTATACCGCTGATAACATTTTATGGAACGATTACCATCCAATAAACGCTAGGGGAAAATGGGTGCTCATACTAAGAGGAGACCCAGAAATTGACAATCCCAACAGTCCCTACTCAAACCAATCGGGCGACAAAGAGAAGGCTCTGATAGCAGCCGACCAAGGCGCAATTGGAGTGCTGCTTGTTTCTGGTACGTCGTATGATAGCGACGACAAGCTCTACAAAATGGAAGAAAAAGCATTCAGCGTTGGTATTCCTGTATTCCATGTAACCAGAGCAACAGCAAATACGATTCTAAAAAACAATGGACTTACCATTGAACAGGCAGAGGTTACGCTAAACAAAACTAAAAGTCCAATATCGGTGGAGACCAACACTCTTGTTTCCGGCAAAAGCGAGCTCACCAACGAAATAAAAAGCACTCAAAATGTGGTAGCACTTATTGAGGGAACCGACGAACAGCTTAAAGATGAGTACATTGTTATTGGTGCACACTACGACCATCTTGGTATGGGTGGGCACGAAAGCTCATCGCGAATGCCCGATACCACTGCTGTTCACAATGGTGCCGATGATAATGCATCGGGTGTTGCTGCACTTTTAGAAGTTGCACAAAAGTTAGCCAAAGATAAGCCTAAACGTAGCATTCTTTTCGTGGCGTTTAGCTCCGAAGAGCTAGGCCTAATTGGTTCTCAAAAATTTGTAAACGAAGGACCAATCTCCACTTCAAATATGGTAGCCATGCTTAACATGGATATGGTTGGGCGACTAAAGGATAGCACGCTACAAGTAGGTGGAACACAAACTGCAATTGAAATGGAGGTGTATATTGATAGCCTTGTACGCCCCTACCCCATTAAACTAGCCAAATCGCCAGAAGGCTATGGCCCATCGGACCATGCATCGTTCTATAGCATGAATATTCCCGTTCTTTTCTTCTCCACAGGTGCACATACCGATTACCATACTCCTTTTGATGATATAGACAAGATTAACTTTAAAGGACTTAGCGCTGTATCTAGCTATGTTTATGATATAGCCAAAGCATTAGCCAATACACCAAAAAAGTTAACCTTTAATGAGGCTGGCCCAAAATCTAAACCTGCAAGACATGGCAGAGGACTCAAAGTTAAGCTGGGTATAATGCCCGATGTTAACCAGGGTGACAATAATGGCCTACGAGTAATTGCTGTTACACCTGAGAATCCCGCATCATTGGGTGGAATGAAGAATAACGATATTATTACCTCTATAAACGGAAAACCCGTAAAAAACATTCAGGATTATATGTTCCGCCTATCTGAGCTAAAAGCAGGAATGACCGTATCGGTAGAGGTGAAAAGAGGCGATGAGACTAAGGTGCTCCTAATTCAGCTCTAAAGATCTAGCAAAACGAATACTGTAACCATCAACAATAACAAAACATGAGACAAATACTATTCTGGATTGCAGCAATTGTAATAACCCTTGCCACGGTTATTTACCAGAAAAAAACTGGCCCAACATACCCAGAAAAAGCAACCTATACTATCGATAACCAAACAAGAACCATTACACTAACACGAAGTGGTGAAACCAGTATCGACGTTGAAGTTACCATTGATAGCCTACCACTTGAATGGGAAGCAACGCTTTACTATAGGAAATATCCAACAACAACCGATTGGATTACAGAACCCCTAATGATGAACCCGAATGGAGGTGTAACCACGTTTTTGCCTAACCAACCTGCTGCAGGCAAACTGGAGTATTACATTGAGATGAAAAACCTTGTAACCCAGGAAACACAAAGTATTAAAAAAGATGACCCTGTAATAATTAGGTTTAAGGGAGCTGTACCTGCTTTTGCTCTAATACCCCACATAATACTTATGTTTATTGCCATGTTGCTCTCCAATTTAGCAGGTATTATGGCCGCGTTTATGCACAGCCGATTTAAGTTCTATATGCTTTTAACCATAATAACGCTATTTGTTGGAGGACTTGTTTTTGGGCCAATAGTACAGCACTATGCTTTTGGACAGGCATGGACTGGATGGCCATTGGGTAGCGATTTAACCGATAATAAAACCCTAATTGCATTTGTTGCTTGGCTGGTTGCTTTACTGGTAAACAGAAAAGAAGACAGGCCGCTGGTTGTTATATTTGCAGCTCTGATAACAATGGCAGTTTACCTTATCCCACACAGCTTACGTGGCTCTGAGCTAAACCACGAAACTGGAGAAATAGTTACAGGAATTATAACAACGTTTATGCACTAGTACACAAACAAAAACGGCTGCCAAATGGCAGCCGTTTGATTTTTATCCTAGAGGATTAATTACTCAGCAACTTGAGTTGAATCAGTTTTAGCATGATCGCAACCTTCGTGTGAATGCTCATCAGCGCAACCAGCGCTATCAGCTTTAGTAGCACACTCGGTAGTCTCTTTTGCACAGCAACCTTCTTCTGTGTTTTTAGACTCTGCGTTATTGCATGCAGCAAATGATAAAGCACCTACAAATACTAGTCCTAGGAATAATTTTGATCTCTTCATGATTTAAACTCTTTTTATGGTTATGCCCGACAAAAATATATTAGAAAACGTTAATAAACAATTGACAGGAGCAAATTTACCACAATTTTTATCTAAATCGAATGTTATAAGCACATGTGAATGTAACCCACCGGCCAGGTTGCTCAACATTGGCTAAATCAACATAAACCATATCAAGCACATTATGCACGTTAAGCCCCAGCATCAACCTCTCGTTTTGCCACGTTAAACCTGCATCGAGAATGGCAAATGCGGTATAACCCCGCTGATCTCCAGAAGCAAAATGGGTATAGGTACCTGCCCTATCCTGTTGCATTAATGTCCAATTGGCCGAAAGACCACGGTACACCCTGTGATCGAAGGAGAGGTTAATTTTTGCTCTTAAATAATCGAGTGCATAGTATGAGTCAAGCTCATCACTACTCTTATCGCTATGCTGTAAAAGTACCGATACCCCTAGCCGCTTAATAAAGCGTTCCTTTTCCTTTGGCACATAAGAGTATGCCGCTTCTACGCCATAGGTTGTTATCTGCGTATGGTTAGCACTTTGCCACTTCTCATCGGTTGGGAGCTTAACCCAATCTATTACATCCTTGGCATCGCGCAAAAAGCCGGAGATATGCGAAGTTGAAGTACCATTGCTATGCTTCACTCCCAGTTCGTAGGTAATAGCACTTTCAGGCTTAAGGTTTGGATTCCCTATATTGGTAGGACCTTGATAATATAAATCGGTAAATGTTGGATACCTAAAAGTTTGATTTGCCGAAGCAATCACCCTAAGGTTAGTAAGAAGTCGCTGACTAATATCAACACCATAGCTCCAGTGAGCGTCACTGCCATTAACGAGGGAGGTTAGTGCTCCTCCCGAAATGGTAAGCCCTTTTATATAAATGGTATGATCCACAAAAAAGGAGGATATCCACCTCAAATCCGATTTGGAATAAAAAACATCATCGGCTCCAGAAACCCTAACAGGCTTGCTAAGTGGTTTACCCAGCACATTACTCAAAATCTCCTCGCCACGAGCCTCTACACCCATGCGGGTTTTACCCACAGTAGAAAGGTATGAACCCTCAACCCTAGAGCCATAAACCGATGAACGATGGTAGTTATGTGATGTGTACCAGCTAGGCGCATCGCTGCGGAAAAGCTCAAACCTATCGAAATGCCGTCTGAAATAGACTGAAGCATTATAGCTTAGGTTAGGCTGAGTACCCCCAAAGCTTATTTCGGAAAAGAGCGCTTTTATTTGCTCATACTGATTTGGATACTTTGGAGTATAAAAGCTGTTAGCACCAAACCCCTTATCTTGGTAACCAAGCTGTAAGCCCAGCTGCCCAGCCTTTAACTTTAAATGGGAATGAGTGTAAATGTTGCTGGAAGAGAAATCGGTGTTAGCAACGTAACCGTTTGACGATTTGCGAGAAGCACTAACAAAAAAACCTGCATTGGAACGACCCAATGAGGCAGATGCTGTTAATCCAAGTAAACCATGCTCCCCAGCATTTGCCAGTATTCGAGCCCTAGAATCGGCTCCGTTTGAAGTGATAATGTTTATTGCCCCACTAAATGCTCCTGCACCATAAATACGAGAACCTGGCCCTTGAAGAATCTCAATGCGCTCAATTACATCAAGATCAATGGGAATGTTCAGGTTGTGATGCCCTGTTTGCGGATCGGAGATGTTAACCCCATTAAGCAAAACCAACGTTTGGTCAAACGATCCTCCCCTTACGCTTATATCGGCCTGCACCCCATGGCCACCTCGTTGCCGAATATCGATACTGGCAACCTGCTCCAGCAACTGCTGTAACGAGGCGGCGGGAACGCGCCCCAGCTCATCGCGTGAAATTACCGTAACTACCCTTGTAAACTCCGAGTAGGTGGAATTTGCCTTTTTAGAGTTTACAATAACCTCATCAATATCAACATTTTTACTAACCGTCACGGTGTCGGGTTGGGCAAATGTTGCTATTGGCATTGCAAGCAAAGAGTAGGTTGCCGATAGTACGCACACCTTTACCACTGCACCAAGGCTGTTGTAAACACCAAAGCCCTTGTTGCTCCAGAACCTAAAGAAACGTTGCTTTAGGCCAATCTGTATAAAATCTTTCTTCATAAAAAATTGATTATGCCTGAATCTGCGCCGCATTCAGGCGTTAATAGCTATTTGGCGCAGGCGGCAAAGGTAGATAAATGCACTTACTTTGGCGATGAAAAATAGTCCCCAACCATATTGCTCAAAAGAAACAAACCTCACAATGCTGATTTTCAATGAGCATACATCGCTTTACTGGGATTAATATTTAACAACATTAATTAAGTAAGTAACAAAAAATGCCCTACTTTGTGGTACCGAAAAACTTTTTCTATTTCTCATGCAGCATTTTGAACCAATAAGTAGTCATTTAGTCAGAATTTGGGTATGAAGATTAAAGGATCCTACTATCAGAACATACATCAAGCGCTAATAGACGACTGCAAAAGAGGCAGTAGCGAAGCACAGTTCGAAATTTACAAGCTGTACTACAAGTCAATGTACAACACTAGTTTACGAATTGTAGCAAACGAAGCCGAAGCAGAAGATATTATGCAAGAAGCGTTCTTTAAAGCATTTGATAAGATTAGTAGCTACCGCAACGAGGTTAGCTTTGGTGCCTGGCTAAAACGAATTGTGGTAAATGCCTCTATCGATAGCCTTAAGAAGAAACGAGCAATGCTTGTTCCACTTGACGAAGCGCACGGAATTGGTAGTACTGATGAAACGAATGATATAGAACCCGAATCGGTAGAACAGCTAAAGGCTGCACTAGAAAAGCTCCCCGAAGGCTATAAGCTAGTGCTAAACCTGAACTACATAGAAGGGTATAGTCACGAGGAAATAGCAAGTATGCTTGGAATTACTGCATCGACCTCGCGATCGCAGCTCACAAGAGCCAAGCAGAAATTAATTGACGTAATGAAAACACTTAAAAGCAAACGGTAAAATGGATACGCTAGGAGATTTCATTAGAGAAAACCGCCACTCTTTTGATAGCAAAGAACCAAGCTCAGAGCATTTTGATCGTTTCCGCCAGAGGCAAAGTGCGAAGAGGCAAAAGCATAGAACCAACCTTTACCTTATTGCAGCAGCGGCAGCAATTGTAGGTTTTATCCTATCGGGTACTCTAGGAATTCTGATAAATAGGGATGTAAGCTTCCCTGGCGTTTGGGATAACAACAGGGTAGCAGAATCCTCTGAACTACAAGAGATAGAGAGCTACTACCAAGCGCTTATAAAGAAAAAATCTTGGATAATACGCGAAATGGTACAGGGTAGCTACCCCGAAATGGAAGGCGACATAAATCAAACGCTAAAAGAGTTTGACTCCAACAGCTACAAACAAGGAACTGATTCTAGATGGGTTCCAGGTAACGAAAGAGTAAAAAATGCTGTTGTTAAGGAGTACCAAACTAAAATTGAGGTGCTAGATCAAATAATTAGGCACCTAAATGGAGAATAGATTGCACCAAACCAGAAACTTTTAAATCTACTAATATGAAACTTTTTAAAGTAGCACTCACATTTGTCCTAGTTGCTGTAGCAGCAACTCTTGCAATGGGCATGGAAGAGGTTAATAAGACCTACAACAAAGAGTATCAGGTAACCGATAACAGTAGTATTTACATCCAGAATCGCTTTGGACAAGTAAATATTGAGAATTGGGATAAGGACATGATATCGTTCTTTGTTGAAGTAAAAGTGGATCACCCCGATAGAGACAAAGCACAACGAATGCTAAACGCTATTAACGTTACCTTTTCGCAAGAGGGTGATAAGATTAGCGCCATCACTAGCATTGAGGAGAAGATGATGGATTCGTGGAACAACTTTGGCCTATCGAGCAAGGAGCTTAGCATAAACTACAAAGTAAAAATGCCAAAGCACCTTAGCATTGAACTAGTAAATAAGTATGGCGATATTTTTATAAACGAGCTAACAGGGGCTACTTTTATTGACCTAAAGTACGGTAACCTAAAAGCCAATAAAATTGTAAGAGGAAACTCAGAGAATATAAACTCACTTACAATTGGTTACGGTAACGCATCTATTGATGAAACCGAATGGTTTAAAATAGACATTAAGTATGGTAGCCTTAGCATTATTAAAAGTAAAGCCCTTGTTGTTGTAAGCAAGTACTCTAAGATTACGGTTGATGAGGCTAGCTCAATTGTTAGCGAATCTAAGTACGACACCTTTAGAATAGGAACCGTTACAAACTTTGTTAGCGAGAGTGGCTATACAAACTACAACTTTTCTGAGGTAAGGAAAAAGTTGGATATAACAACCAAGTATGGAGATGTGAGGATTGATAGAGTTTCTGCAGACTTTGAATCCATAAACTTTAGGGGTAACTACGCAAGTATATATGCAGGGATTAGCGCATCGGCATCGTACAACCTTACAGGGTACGTAGCTTATGGTGGTATAAAGTATAACGAGAATAACCGAGTTAGCCGCATTGAGGGGAATACCAAAATTGAGGTATCGGGATTAGTTGGTAGCAATGCCAACACCAAATCAACGGTTAACGTAACTGTTAAGTATGGCAGCGCTAAGCTGTAGCTAAAATGCAAAAACGCGGCTGGTC
>DHVO01000078.1:0-14753 GCA_002412705.1 Bacteroidales bacterium UBA5206
GCCCCCCTAAGGTAAGCCTTGGTGCGCTCCTCTTTAGGGTTTCCAAATACCTCTTCGGCAGAGCCCTGCTCAACAACTTCGCCAAGGTACATAAACACTACATGGTCGGCAATGCGCCTAGCTTGGCGCAAAACGTGGGTTACCATAACAATGGTGTAGCGCTCCTTTAGCTCCACAAATTTTTCCTCAATGGCTTGGCTCGATACTGGATCTAGTGCCGAGGTTGGCTCATCGGCCAGAATTATCTCTGGGTCAACGGCTAGCCCACGAGCTAGGCACAAGCGCTGCTGCTGCCCAATGGATAGCGCCGATGCGGGATCCTTAAGCCTATCCTTTACTTCGTCCCAAAGGCTTGCCTGCTTTAGGTAGTGCTCAACGCGCTTGTTAAGGAAGCGCTTGCGGCGGCGCCCACTAATTTTTAATCCGTAGGTGATGTTTTTGTAGATGCTCATGGGAAGCGGGTAAGGGCGCTGCGATAGCAACCCCATCTTTTTGCGGATATCGGTAACATCGCGCTTCTTAACCTTTAGAATATCCTGCCCATCAATCTCAATGCAGCCCTCAACCTTTATGTCGGGGTAAATATCGGTTAGGCGGTTAAGGCTTTTAAGCAGCGTGGTTTTTCCACACCCCGATGGCCCAAGAATAACTGTAATCTTATTTTTAGGGATTTGAACGTTAATATCCTTAAGAATCTGCTGTTTACCTATGTGCAGGTTCAGGTTCTTTATGTGAATTTTAGTTTGATTGTCCATTGCCTAAAAGTTGATTTTATTTTTTTGGAAACGACGCGAAAGAATGCGTGATAGTATGCTGATAATTAGTATTATAGTTGTAAGTACAAGCGCCGATGCGTATGCCCTATCCTTTACCTCGGGAACGGGTGAGCTTAGCTGGAAAAATATGGCCAGCGGTAAGCTTGCCGTTGGATGGCTTAGCGATGTTGGTATGTAATCGGTATAGCCCGTGGTGAACAGCACCGCAGCGGCATCGCCAATTCCACGGCCAAACGCCAGAAGAACGGCAGTAATGATACCCGGTATGCACTGCTTTACAAAAACGCGGTAAGCCGTTTCGGAGCGGGTGGAGCCAAGGGATAATGAGGCCTCTAGTAGCCCTTTGGGAACGCTTTTTAGCACCTCATCAATGGCACGTATCATAATTGGGATAATGAATAGCGTTATGGTGATTATACCTGCCAAAAGGCTGTTGCGCATCCCCAAAAAAATCATCACCGAGAAACCAAATGCCCCGTAAACAATGGAGGGAACACCCCAAAGTAAGTCTAATAGGAATCGGATGGTGTTAACCAGTTTTCGCCTGTTTAACAGGTGGATATTCATGTAAAGAGCCACAGGTAGGCCAATTAGTAGAGCCAAAAGCGTTGATCCAAATGCTAGGTATAGCGAGCCGATAATTGCGTTTAGTATTCCGCCCTCCTTACCAAAGTAGAATCCCCCCTTGGGCGTTTGCGATAGCATTTCCCACGAAAGGGATGGTAGTCCTTTTATTAGAATGCTGATGATGATGATAAGAAGCACCACAGCAATACCGTAGGTGGCCAAAATCATTAGCCCCTGAAATATCCTCTCCTCAAGTATTTTAAAGAATTTTCTCATGGTTAGGTATGCCGTTCTAGTTTAATAATAGCCACTCGCGATGCAAAGTTGAAAAGTAGCACCACAACAAAAAGCACAAGAGCCGATAGCATTAGAGCCGAGTCGTATAGCGGAATAGAGAGCATCTCGCCATAGTTATTGGCAATTAGCGCGGGTAGCGGGTAGCCCGGTTGGAATATCCCCTTGGGGATTTGCGTTACGTTCCCAACAACCATTAGCACGGCAATGGTCTCGCCAAAGGCGCGGGAAATTCCTAGTCCAAACGCCGATACTATTCCTGGAAAGGCTTTACGAACCAACACGTGCTTTACCGTTTCCCAGTGGGTTGCTCCAAGTGATAGGCTTGCTTCGGTTAGCTGGTCGGGAATGTTTCTGAAAACCTCAATAAGGATGTTGAGGATAAACGGGATAATCATTACCGCTAGCACAATGGCTCCCGTAAGAATGCTGTAACCCGACGATTGCGTGTTAAAGAACGGTGCTAGGTGGTTTGATACCAGCGGAACAACAACTATTACGCCCCAAACACCGTACACTACCGATGGTATCCCTGCCAGGATATCAATTACAGGGTGCATCATCCGCAGGAAGTACTTTTTGGTGTACTGTGTCATGTAGATTGCTGCAAGTAGGCAAATTGGTCCAGCAATTAGCAGCGCCAGAATGGTTACCCACAGTGAGCTAACAATAAATGGCCAAAGGCCAAAGAGCCCTTGCATTGGCTTCCATTCCTTTGAGAAAAGTAGCTTTATTAACGATGTTTGCTCAAGTAGCATCGCCGATTTGATGTATAGCCCAACTCCAAGTACTATAGGCATAGCCACAACTAGGATTAGGCTTAAAAGCATCCATCGCTTATGAAAGGAGTTACGTATCTGTCGGTTAATCTTAAAGAAGCGCTTCATCTTGTTTCAATCTGTAATGCATAAAATGATTGCTCACCATGAGCTTTTCTTTGACTAAGCCTAGTTTAATCGTTCCAGTTCGGCTTGTTCAAACTCTGCAGGGAGCTGGACGTACCCAGCCTCGTGTACAATTTGGTTTCCCTTTGTTAGAATGTATTTTAGGAACTCAATTACAACGGGATTTGTTGGTTTCCCTTTTGATATAAGGTAAAGCGGACGTGCAGGAGGTGCAGGGTAAACCCCATCCTTAATGGCTTGCATAACGCTCTGCATATTATCGTAAAATAGCTCTTCGCTATCTACTTTACCGTTTGAGTTAAGGTCTATAGGAATAATTCTTAGCCCATCGTAGGGTTTGCCCGTTCTAGTATCGTAGGCAAAAATAAGGTTGTTGTATCCAATCCCGTATGGGTCGGCTTTAACTGCATCGGCAATGCCCGGATCGCCAAAAACGCCAACGCCTTTTAGGTCTTCTTGCTTTACATTAAGGTATTTAGCCCACATCTCAGCTGCGCCACAAGCATCGGAGCGTGTGTAGGCATTAACCTTTTCAAGAGATTTATTTCCAAGAACTTCGCCCCAGAACTTATCCTTGCCTGTTACAAAGATATTGGCAAAAGCCTCCTTGGTAAAACCTCTTTCCATTACCATATCTATGTATGGATTGTTGGAGCAAATTGTAGGCAGCACAGCATCTTTGGCAACAGCAATTCCAAAAGCGCCGTTTCCTATCTCAACCTCGGTAATCTCGCGCGAGAACATGGCTAGGTCAACCATTCCTGATAGTACATCTGTCATTCCCTTTCCAGCTCCACCAGCCGATATGTCTATTCTAACGTGCGTATGCTCTTTTCGGAACTCCTCTGCCCACCTAACCGTTAGTGGGTAAAGCGCAAATGCGCCCGATATTGATATTGTTCCCTCTAGCTCGCCATCGGCAGCTGGTTTCTTGTTTGAACCACAGCTTATTACTAAAAAGCTTATGGTTAACCCCACTAGGAAAAGTGAGGCTATGCTAGTTAACGTTTGTTTCATAGTTAAGCTTTTAGGTTGGCAAAAAATAGTTGCTTTGGGTTTTTGATGCGTAAAGATATAAATATTTGGGAGAGGAGGCGAGAAGGAATAAAAGGAAGTATAGGGAGTTAATCGGAATTATAGAAAGAAGGAAGTGGAGGTAGATTGAGGAAGTGGAGGTAGGTTGAGGAATTAGGAGGAATATTAATGTAGCGCCACAGCACGCTGTGGCGAATACCGGAATTATCAGAAATCCAACAACAATCCAGCGAATAGAATGTAGCGCCACAAAATCTTGTGGCGATTTAGGAATTACCAAAATACCTCCACCAACGCCGATGCAGCACCAATAGTTCTATCTCAATCAAACCCTAAAAAATCGCCCTAACCTGCACAACCCCTGCATGCACCACATTGCCGTTGCCTAAACGCCTACCGTTATACATAAGTTCCAGTTGGAATAGTGCCGATAGCTTGCGCTGTATGGTGGCCTCCCAAACTGCATTGGTACCTTTTGTTAAACCTTGAAGCATTTCGTACCCAACAGGGGTTGAGGGGTCGCCATTAAAGCTAATCTTAGAAATGGAGAAACGGCCACTCATACTAAGCCTGTCCAATGCCGTAACAACTATCGATGTGCTTGCTGTATATGATTTCAGGGCTACTGCTGATATGGACTCTGCCAAATCATTATATTCCGCACCCAGCTCCAGCTCATATCCTCTTTCGCTGTTAAAACGGAATGCCAGCTCTGGTTTAACGCCAGCAATGGAGTAGTCGCGGTTTGTAAACAGCTGCGACTTTTGCTCCTTATCAAGCCATACCCAAGCTGCGCGAAGCTGCCATAGGCTGCCAAGACCTAACCAACCCCATAGCTCAACAGTGCTTTGCTGCCTAACCTCAAATCCATTGGTTAGTACCTGCTTACTTTGCCCTCCGCTCATTATAAAATCGAAACCCAGCTGGCGATTAAACCTGTTTATAGCTAGTGAGTTGCGGTACGATTCGTTATAGCTAATAAGCTGTGGGTTATTAAGGTTTATTCCAAATGGCGATGCAAGTGCAACAAGTTCCCGCTGGTTGCGTTTTTGCGCCGATTGGTAATGTAGCTGGTTGGAGAACCGTTTTATAACCTTGCTAACAAGGCTAGTATCTCGTATTGCCCGTTCTGGCCATATCTCAATAGAAAAGGCAATGTTGCCATTACGAACCCTGATGTACTTGTTTGTTGGGGTGTTAATCCTAATAAATGTAGCCTCATCCTTAAACTGGGCAATCTCAAACTCGTTGGTTTCCCTAACACCGTTGTTGTTATAATCCTTCCAAGTGTAAATACCCTGCCCTGGTGGCACCTCAAAAAAGTAGTATTGCTGTTCTGCCTCAAGCCCAGAGCCGTTCTCAACGCTAACGGTTCCTGTTAGGCTGTTTCGTAAAGCCCTAAACGCGTACTCTCCTTTAGCCAAAATGGTTTCTTCGGGTTTTTGCTTGGTTCTTAGGGTATCGTAGGGAGTAAAAGTTCGGTGTACAAGGGAGAGCCGAATGGTGCTTCGCGGATTTTTAGTAAACGATGATGTAATGCCAAGGTCAACCGCTCTGGCCGATTTTCTAAGCGTGCTGTCGGGTGCATTCCAATCGGTTCTTATGCGGGCAAATAGCTTCGCTCTGTTTTTTAGCGTATCGTTTGTACCAAGGTAGGCCTCGGCTTGCTGCCAGCGGATACTGGTTGGTGCGGTAATATCAGTAGCAATAAACTTTTGATGATTGTTTTCGCCGCTAAGGGTAACTCCTGTTTGCCACCACTTGGTTGTGTTGCTTAAAGCGGTGTTTAAACGGGTAAAGTTACTTTTTGAGGCAGTATCGGCTGATTGGAGGTGGCTTACTGCTGCTGTTACGTTAAAACCATAGCTATGTAAACTTAAGTTTAGCCCATTCCTATAACCCTTATATTCGGTTTGTGGGGAGAGGAGATATTCTGATGTTACACCAAAAGATTGCTGCCCCTTCCTAGCGTTAATAAATGCGGATAAGAACTTTTGACCAGCCGGAGTGCTTGTAATGGGTAGGTTCCAATCGCGGGAGTGCTCAACGCTTTGTATGCGGTCAACCTCACTAAAGTTTTTGTGGTAGAGGCTACCGCTTAGGCCAACCTGTAGCATTTTTAGAGAATCGGTTCCAATCTGGTTGTTGAGATGGAAGGTAAAAGCTGCGCCAACATCATCTCCAGCATCAAGGGTAGAGAAACGGTTTAGGTCGTTACGGCTAACCGCTCCTTCAACCATTAGCGCTCCCTTTTTGGCAATGTTTATTTCAGAACCTAAAGCAAAAAGTTGCTTTTGTTTGGGAGTAATCAGTAAGCGCTTGGGCTCATAGCTACCTTGTAGTAAGCCGTTTGTTGGGGCAACCCATTTGTAAACTCTACCATTTACTCCACCAAAGTCGGGGGTGTAACTTCCTTTGCCTTCACCAACGTAGGAAAAGGTAACTTGGTAAACCTGTGCGCTAGAGTTTGATGTTTGCCTAAAAATGGTGTAAGTAGCGCCATTAACGGTTGTGTCAACTTGTTGGTAAAGTAGTTTTTCAGGGTCAAAGTCAGTGCTTTGTGCAGTATTAACCCAAGCCTGATTCAGGTTATCGCCAACCCCTTTAAGCAGGTTTACCTCTGTTGGCGATAGGTCTTGGTCTAGTGGTTGGTTCTTGCTATCGCTTTCCGAAAAGGCCGAAGCCCACACCGATATCCGCTTAAACCGCTTTTCGGCACCAACATAAGAGGTAAAACGGGCAAAGCTCATCTCGGAGTATTCAAACTCTACGGCTATTCTACTATTGGATGTAATAGGAAAAAGGGGAGTAAATACAACTTCGGCTAGGTTGTAATCGATGGTGTACTGCGCATCGGCTCCGCGTTGGAGTAATACTCCATCAACATAAACCCTTTCCGAGCCAGCAAGAACAACAATGTACGATTCTCCCTGTGTGCCCATTAGGCGGTATGGCCCTTGGTTGCCCTCTGCCCCGGCAAATTGGTTGCGGGCAAACTTGCCTCGAGCAACGGCAAATGCGGTTGATACCTTTAGGGAGTCGGAGGGAGAATATGTATAAGATATCCCCTTTACGTTCCGGTTAAAGGTAAGTAGCCCTTGCTTTACTGGGCTAATGTCTATATCGCCACCTCTAATGGCAAATTTATTGGTGTAAACCTTGAGGTAAACCTTTTCAAACTCCTGTAGTCTTCTGGTGTTCCCCTCGGGCTGAAAGGGTACGGTACGATCGGCAATGGCGCCCTCAACCCTAATCTCGTCGGTAATGTTACCGTTAATTTGCAGATTTAACGATGAGCTTACCGTTGCATCCTGATTATTCCCCACACCCACACCTCGCATAACGCTACCCGTTACCTCCAGTCCGTTGGGCCAAGGCGATGGCTCAGCTGGATCGCTGCTCCATTGTTTGGGCTGTAGTAGTAGGCTATCGGGCGAAAGGCTCTCCTTGTAGTCTCTATGCCAATAGGCTTGCGTAAAGTTAACGGGGAATGCCTGGTAATGGGCAATAAGCGTATCGGTTAGCTGTGGATTAAAAACGACAGTCCCTTTTGCAAAATTAACGGTATATAAATCGCTAGAGTAAATGGTAGCGGTGCTTTTGGTGGTTAGCGTAAGGGAGCCAGGAACAATGCTTAGGGTATCAATTACAACGGAATCTATGGGTGGAGCTATTGTTAGTGAGCGCAAGTAAGGATTTACCTGTCCCACAGCTGGTGCTATGCAGGATAGAAACAGCAGTACTATAGCAAGCCTAGTTTTGTTCAATTCCATTGTTGTTTTACAGCCAGTTTGTAAAGGTATTGTTCCCACGGATTGTATTGGGTCGAAAATCGGAAAAAAAGATTGTTAATAAAATTTGCCTAGAGCGCAAAGCCTTATTTTATAGGGTAAATAGCCATCTCTTTTTGGTATAATTTGATAAAAGACAACGCGATGGACTTTTAATTATTGTTAATATCAAGGCTACCAGCTAAATTTACGCCCCCTAAACACTCGAGGATGATTCTTTTGTACGATTTAGGCATACGCCTGTACTACTTGATAATAGCCGTTGTTTCTCCGTTTAACAAAAAGGCAAAACTTTGGATAACGGGAAGGCAAAAATGGCATTCAAAGCTAGTTGCGGCTGTTGAAAAAGATGCGCCCATAGCCTGGTTTCACTGCGCATCGTTAGGTGAGTTTGAGCAGGGACGTCCGCTAATAGAGGCACTTAAGCAGCAAAAACCAGAGTATAAAATTCTACTAACCTTTTTCTCTCCATCGGGTTACGAGGTTAGAAAGAACTATCAGGGAGCCGATTACGTTTTTTACCTCCCTCTGGATACACGCCGTAACGCACGCCGGTTAATAAAAGCCATAAACCCCAAGGTGGTAGTTTTTGTAAAGTACGAGTTCTGGTACCACATTCTCAAGGCCATTCACAGGGCAAACATTCCCATCTATATAGTATCTGCCATCTTTCGTCCAGACCAGCTATTCTTTAAGTGGTATGGTGGTTTGTATAGGCGTATT
Source organism: Bacteroidales bacterium UBA5206 (assembly GCA_002412705.1). Taxonomy (GTDB): domain Bacteria; phylum Bacteroidota; class Bacteroidia; order Bacteroidales; family Tenuifilaceae; genus UBA5206. The sequence goes on from DHVO01000078.1 coordinate 8,092, forward strand.
CTCACCTTTTTTGAGCACATTTTTGTACAGAGTAGTGACTCAGAAGCTCTGCTAAACGGGATTGGTGTAACCAATGTTACCGTTGCAGGCGACACCCGTTTCGATAGGGTAGCCGATAATGCTAAGACTGCCAAGGTGATACCCATGATTGAGGAGTTTGCTAAGGACTCAAAAGTTTTGGTTGGAGGCAGCACATGGCCCAAGGATGAGGAGCTGATTGCTGGGTACTTTACCTCGCAGCGGCCAAGCCTAAAGCTAATTATCGCCCCTCACGAAATTCATAACGACCAAATAGAGAGCTTAATTGCAAAAATTGGATTGCCCGCCGTTAGGTTTACGCAGTACACAAACCAGGATCTATCCAAGGCGCAGGTACTGGTAATCGATACCATAGGCATACTCTCATCGGTTTATCGCTATGGCGATATCGCTTACATAGGAGGAGGCTTTGGGGCAGGTATTCACAATACTTTGGAGGCAGCTGTTTTTGGGATACCCGTTATTTTTGGTCCTAATCATCACAAATTCCGTGAGGCAGTTGGATTAAAAAGTTGTGGAGGAGGAATATCAATTAGTTCCCAAGAGGAATTAAACCTTTCGCTAAATGCGCTTCTAACCTCTGCGCAAGAACTTGAAAATGCAGGTAAAGCCGCTTATAGCTATATTTATAGCAGCTTAGGAGCTACAAGCATAATCTTAAAAAGGATTGTGCTAAAGCTACCCTAGTTTAGCCCCAGTTAGCGGGGCTTTAACAATTTGCTAACATAAGTAATACGGTTAATTTACATTGGCATTTCTATTTTTGCACACGAATAATAAAAGAACACTGTATATTCTAATCCCCTAATAATTAGTGTACATTGTTTTAGTTTGAGTTTTTAATCCTAAACCTAAAAATTGGCTATGGTAAGAAACCTAAAAAAGAGCCTGTTAACCCTTGTTTTTGCAGGTATTGCCAGCTTCTCTTTCTCACAGGGAGTTGTGAAAGGGGTTGTGGTGGACGCAAGCAACAACGAAAAACTAGTTGGTGCAGCTGTGGTTTTAAAAGGAACCACTAAAGGCGTAAGTTCCGATGTGTCTGGAAACTTCAGTTTCGAAGTACCAGCAGGAAAAAAAACAATCTCAATCCAGTTTGTTGGATTTGTAAAAAAGGAGATTGATGTAACCGTTAAAGACGGACAAACGACAGATTTGGGCTCCATTTTGATGGAGGCAGAGCAAATAGGTATTGCAGAGGTTGCTGTTTTTGCTTCTATTGCTGAATCTCGTAAAACTCCAGTTGCTCTTTCAAAACTGGATCCTATTCAAATAGAGGAGAAGTTAGGTACTCAAGAGTTTCCTGAAGTATTAAAATCTACACCAGGTGTATATGCAACTAAGCAAGGTGGTGGTTTTGGAGATTCTCGTATAAACCTTCGTGGCTTTGAGTCTGCAAATATTGCAGTAATGATTAACGGTGTTCCCATGAACGATATGGAATGGGGGGGCGTTTACTGGTCTAACTGGGCTGGCTTAAGCGATGTTACCCGTTCTATGCAGGTGCAGCGTGGTCTTGGTGCTTCTAAGGTTGCTGCTCCTTCATTAGGAGGTTCTATTAATATCGTAACTCGTTCAACCGATGCTGTTAAGGGAGGGAACGTTTCCTATGGTATTGGTAGCGATGGTTATAGCAAAATTGGTTTCAGCGTTTCTACTGGTTTAACTGAGAACAACTGGGCTATCACTGTATTGGGAGCAAAAACTGTTGGCGATGGTTATGTACAAGGTACCGAGTTTGAGTCTTACTCTTACTTTGTTAACATATCAAAAAGAATAAATGATGCTCACCACCTTTCATTTACCGCTTTTGGTGCTCCACAATGGCACAACCAGCGTAACAACAACGATAAGCTGTTAATAGAAGAGTGGCAAAAACAACCAATGAAGTATAAGTATAATCCTACTTATGGTTTTGACATGAATGGTCAGCGTAGAGCCTCATCCTACAACAGCTACCATAAGCCACAAATTTCTCTTAACCACTTCTGGACAATCAATTCTAAGTCAACTCTTTCCACTGCTGCTTACGTTTCAATTGGCGATGGATATGGTTACAGTGGACAAGGTGTAAATCGTAACGACTGGTACGGTGCCTCAAATGGCCTGCCCAACACCAAGTTCCGCAACCTTGATGGAACATTCGATTATGGTGCCATATTTGAGTTAAACCGAGCAAGTTTGGATGGATCTCAAATGGTAATGTCAAAAAGTGTAAATCAGCATTTTTGGTATGGGGTTCTATCTACTTACAGCACCAAGTTAACCGATAATATCGATATTTACGGAGGTGCTGATTTCCGTTACTACAAAGGGGTTCACACTAACGAGATAACCGATTTATATGGTGGAGCCTTCTTTATCGATCCAACCAAACGCCCACTTTTAACCGACAAATCTTACGAAACTAGAAAATTAGCTGTTGGTGACGTGGTATATCGCGATTATGATGGCTTTGTAATGAGTGAAGGTTTGTTTATGCAAACCGAATACAATCAGGACAACTTAAGTGCATTTATTTCTTTGTCAGGTTCAAACACCACCTACTGGCGTTATGACAGATTCTACTACGACAAGAAAGATGCAGAATCAGAAAAAATAAGTTTCTTAGGATACAGCGCAAAGGGAGGAGCAAACTACAACATTAACGAGTACCACAACGTATTTGCAAATATTGGGGTAATATCTCGTGCACCATTCTTCTCTGGTGGAGCATTTCTTCAGTCAACAACAAGTAATATTACTAACCCTAATGCAGTAAACGAGAAGGCTTTCTCTATGGAGTTTGGGTATGGATTTAGTAGCAGTTTATTTACTGCAAACCTAAACTTGTATCGCACTGTTTGGATGGACAAAACTCTTGTTCGTGCCGTTAATGCAACAAGCCCAGAAAGTTTGGTTGCTAATATGGAAGGCGTAAATGCGTTACATCAAGGTGTTGAATTTGACTTTGTTGCAAAACCATTGAGAGGTCTTGAAATTAACGGTATGGTTTCTATTGGGGATTGGAACTGGCAAAATGATGTTTCTGGTTACCTATACAATAGAGAAGGGCAGCCTGTTAATAAGGATGGTGTAGTTGTTGACATGCAAAGTGCTGACCACTACAAAATGAACGTTAACATTGGTGGCATTCATGTTGGTAACTCTGCTCAAACTACTGCTGCGCTTGGTGTACGTTATGAGATTCTTAAAGGCTTTAAGATTGGCCTTGAAGGAAACTATTTTGGACGAAACTATGCTTACTTCAATATCTCGTCTGTAAGTTCAAGCTTAAACGACCTTGATTTTGCTCAGCCATGGCAAATTCCTGATGCTACTGTATTTGATTTTAACGCGAGCTATCGATTCAAAGTGGGAACCTTTGATGCCTCTTTGATTGGTAATATTCAGAACGTTTTTGATACAGAGTTTATTACCGATGCTACAGATGGTTCTAACCACGATTGGAAAACATCTCCTGTGTTCTATGGTTTTGGAAGAACCTTCTCTGCTACACTTAAAGTTAAATTCTAAAGAATCCCGATGGTTATGAAAAGAATTCATGCATACATATTAATGGGGTTAACCTCGGCTTTCCTTTTTGGGGGGTGTGAAGATGTTAACGAGCAGTTTGAGGGTATTGAGGACTCAAATAACCCAACAAACGTTGTGACTTTCGATTATCAACTTGTTGCCGCTGATTATGCTACTATTGGTAAAGCTGCTTTAGTTGATGCTGAAACAAAAGAGGATTCTGCTAAAGCAAATACTATAATCACTAAGAATTATTTCTCTGATGATATTTTCCTTGGTGATTATGAGAAGTATATTGCTGCATTAATCGACAAGCAGTTTAAGTATGTTGATAACACCTCTTCGGTATTCGTTATTCACAACTTTTTTGAGAAGTACGATACTACAGCAATGTCAAGTGCTAATAAGTACACCTTGACTTCTGCTGACTATGATGCTATGGGTACCGCTTCTGGACAGCCAGGACGTTACGATAACTTTAGTGCATCTATCGATCCTTATTTCTATTTACCTATTTGGCTTAAGCAAACCTACCCATATGCTAAGGAAGGTGATGTTAAGTTGATTCGTTACCTTTTCTATAGCGGAAGTGTAGCCCAAAGAACACAACTATTTACAGTTGTGGATGGCAACTGGGTGGTTTACACAGGTGTAACTACTGATAAGGTAAAGTTTGAGAAACGTGATGGTAAGTGGGTATTCATTGATACTGATATACTTATTGGATTAAACTCAAATACTCAGATAGGTTCTAACCTAGGCAATTTCACTGCAATTAGCCTTGTAGGAGATCAGGCTTGGATATGGGATAGCTTTGGCTATATGAAAATGACGGGTTATGCTTCGTCAACCTATTTTGATAACGAAGACTGGTTAATCTCTCCTGCAATGGACTTGTCGGCTAGGGGCGATTCAGTTTTCTTATCGTTCGACCATGTAGGTAGGTATTTTGGCGATGATGCTGGAAGCATTACAAACATGAAGCGTGCTATTAGCGTTTGGGTTTCTACAACAAGCGATGGAACCACTATTAATCCTGCTGATTGGACCCAGTTGGAGATGCCAGATAACTCTTATCCTCCAGGCACAAACTGGACTTTTGTAAACACAGGAAGCCTTAAACTTACCAACTACTCTGGTGAGAGCAATGTAAGGATTGCCTTTAAATACATTAGTAGTGCTGCTGATAATTTTGCGGGCACATGGGAAGTAAAAAATGTTTACGTTTTTGAAAAACCCTAAACATAACTTTTTGTTTCATATAAAAAGGGAAGCCCAAAAGGCTTCCCTTTTTTATGGGGGGACATGGGTTTTACAAAGCTTTTTGTCGTGGCTAAATCAATTAGTAAAAGGGTTTTGCAACGATTGTAAAGCCAAAGCATTGTGGCTATTGTGTTGTAAATCAAGCTTGTTAATAACTTAGTTCGAATGTTAATTACTCGCCACACTTTAGCTTGGCTACACAGGGTTTGGTTTCCTAACTTGCATAGAAATTTTTTTGCCAGTAGGAATTTTCCATTCCTTTTTTAACCAGAAGCTTAAAGTAATAACCATAAACCACCCACACATAATATGAACACGGAGGAAAGTATAACCGTAATGAACGAACTAAAAGAGAAAGAGAAAACGTATTTATTCGAAGATGCCGTTGCGGCAACCGTTAAGTACTTTGATGGGGATGAAATGGCAGCCAAGGTTTGGGTTAGCAAGTACGCTCTTAAGGATTCCTTTGGAAAAATCTTTGAGCTCTCGCCCGACGATATGCACCGCAGGCTGGCTAAGGAGATTGCTAGAATTGAGAAGAAGTACCCAAATCCAATGACCGAGGATGAAGTGTTCCATCTTCTAAAGGATTTTAGGTACATTGTTCCGCAGGGCGGCCCAATGACGGGTATTGGCAATAAGTACCAGATAGCATCGCTATCTAACTGCTTTGTTATTGGCAGCAAGGGTAACGCCGATTCCTACGGTGGTATTATGAAAATCGACGAGGAGCAGGTGCAGCTTATGAAGCGCAGGGGTGGCGTTGGGCACGATTTATCGCACATCAGGCCCAAGGGCAGCCCTGTACTAAATAGCGCGCTTACCTCAACTGGTGTAGTACCCTTTATGGAGCGCTACTCAAACTCGACCCGCGAGGTGGCTCAGGATGGCCGCAGAGGCGCCCTTATGCTTAGCATTTCCATTAAACATCCCGACTCGGAGAAGTTTATTGATGCCAAGATGGAGGCAGGCAAAATTACTGGTGCTAACGTATCGGTTAAGCTCGACGATGAGTTTATGCGCTCTGCCATTGAGGGAAAGCCTTACGTACAAAGCTATCCTGTTGATGCCAAGGATCCAAAGTACCGTCAGGAAGTAGATGCACAGGGTATTTGGAAAAAAATTATCCATAACGCATGGAAATCGGCCGAACCTGGTGTGCTTTTCTGGGATACCATTATTCGCGAATCAATTCCCGATTGCTATGCCGACCTTGGATACCGTACCGTATCAACAAATCCCTGTGGAGAAATTCCTCTTTGCCCATACGATAGCTGCCGCTTACTTGCGCTAAACCTATACAGCTACGTTGAGAATCCATTTACTCCACAAGCTAAGTTCAACTTTGAGCTTTTCACTAAGCATGTGGCAGCAGCTCAGCGTATAATGGACGATATCATCGATCTTGAGCTAGAGAAAATAGAGGCCATTCAATCTAAAATTGAGAAGGATCCAGAGGAGGAGGAGATTAAACAGGTTGAGATGAACCTTTGGCGCAAAATCCGCCAGAAGGCAATAGAGGGGCGCAGAACGGGTGTTGGTATTACCGCCGAAGGCGATATGCTAGCTGCGTTAAACCTACGCTATGGCTCCGATATTGCTATTGACTTTGCCGTTGAGGTTCAAAAAACGCTTGCCATTGAGGCCTACCGCTCATCGGTTAACATGGCAAAGGAACGTGGTCCATTCCCAATTTACGATCCACATCGTGAGAAGAACAACCCGTTCATCAACCGTATCAAAAATGAGGACGAGCAGCTTTACAACGATATGGTTAAGTATGGCCGTCGTAACATTGCGCTACTAACCATTGCACCAACGGGAACAACCAGCTTAATGACCCAAAC
>DHVO01000078.1:14847-26871 GCA_002412705.1 Bacteroidales bacterium UBA5206
CAGTATAACGAGGATCAAATACAGGAACTTGTTGCTAAATCGCCATACTACAAGGCAACCTCTAACGATGTTGATTGGGTAAGCAAGGTGAAAATGCAGGGTATGATCCAGAAATGGGTGGACCACTCCATAAGCGTAACCGTAAACCTACCTTCCGATGTTACCGAAGAGGTAGTTGCTAAAGTTTACCAAACTGCATGGGAAAGCGGATGTAAAGGCTGTACCGTTTACCGCGATGGTTCGCGCGATGGCGTTCTTGTATCAACCAAAAAGGAAGAGGCTAAAGTAGAGGAGCTAGTTCCTTCAACTCGTCCAGAAGTTCTTGATTGCGATGTTATCCGTTTCAAGAATAACCACGAGAACTGGATTGCCTTTGTGGGTGTTTTCAACGGCCGTCCGTACGAGATTTTTACTGGTATATCTGAGGATGATGTGCTGCCCATTCCAAAACTTGTTACTCAGGGAAAAATCCTTAAAATAAAGGACGAAAGGGGTAGCCGTTACGATTTTCAGTATGTTGATAAGTATGGGTACACCAACACCATTGGTGGTCTGTCGCACATGTTTAACAAGGAGTTCTGGAACTACGCCAAGCTAATCTCTGGTGTGCTTCGCAACGGAATGCCAATTCCCGATGTGGTTAACTTGGTATCGTCTCTGCGTCTCGATAGCGAAACCATTAACACATGGAAAGCTGGTGTTGAGCGGGCTTTACGCAAGTACATTCCTAATGGAACCAAGGCTAAGGATGGAAAGAAGTGTGCAGAGTGCGGCTCCGATTCACTAATCTACCAAGAGGGCTGCCTAATTTGCACTAGCTGTGGCCACTCTAAATGCGGATAGTATAACGCTTTTTTTTAATAACCTCCGATTCGAGAAACCCCTTTGCAAAACGTTGCTTAGGGGTTTCTCTTTTTTTGTTGTTGATGAGAAGAGGTATTCTAATATAAATGCTGTTCTAGTCTGTGATTAAACGCGAATATTCATGATGTTCAGTTATGCTATCTATTCCTAGTATAGCTCCAAAAACTCAAACGTATTCCCTGTCCACTCAAGGTAACGCAAAAAATCGGCAGTGCTAATTACCAGCGAGGCAGTGTTTAGGTTGGGGTGGAAGCTAATGCGTTCAGCATCCTTAAGCGTTTTGTCAATAAAAAGGTGTACGTGATTGTCAGTATCGTTCACTAGTCCAAAAGGAGAAACCGAGCCGGGGGTAAGCCCCAAGTAGCGCATCATCCGCTCGGGTGAGGCAAAGGAGAGCTTCCCCTGCTTTAGCCTTTGCTCAAGATCTCTAATGTTAAGCGATTGGCGGTAGTCAAATACCACTAGGTAGTGCTTATTGCCCTTATGATTCCTAAAAAACAGGTTCTTGCAGTGTGCTGCATCTAAATCCTTCCAGTATTGTGCTGCTATTTCAACCGTTGGGGCAGGAGGGTGAGCTAGGTACTCAAAGGGAATGTTAAGCTGGTTTAGGGTGCTGTAAACCTTAGAATCGCCGTTGTACTCCATGGGGTATGCGTATAATCGTTGGAAAAAAATCTTTAAAAAAGGTTAATTGCTGTAAGTATTGTTACCTACTTAGCGACAAACATAGCAATTAGCACAAAAAAGCTCTAATTTTCCATTTATAATCACCCTAAAAAAAGCAATTTGTAATGAAACGAATTACTAGTTTTCTTGTTGCTTTGGCTCTTCTTATTCCTGTAGCAGGATTTTCTGTAGGGAACGAAAAGAACACCAAAGGCATTAGAGAGTTTACTCTTAGCAATGGGCTTACCGTTATTCTTGACGAGAACCATTCGCAACCAGAGGTATTTGGTTTAGTTATAGTTAAGGCTGGAGGAAAAAACGATCCTGCCGATGCAACCGGAATGGCTCACTACCAGGAGCACATGCTCTTTAAGGGCACAACAACCCTTGGTACTGTTAGCTGGGAAAAGGAAAAACCTCATGTTGACAAGATTTTCCAGCTTTACGATGAACTGGGTAAAACTACCGATGAAGCTAAGCGTACCGAGATTCAGAAGCAGATTAACGAGGAGTCGCTAAAGGCTGCCGAGTACGCAATACCCAATGAGCTCAGCAACCTAATAAATGAAATGGGCGGCACTAGGGTTAATGCTGGTACAGGGCCCGATTATACCGTTTACTACAATAAGTTCCCCTCGAACCAAATTAACCGTTGGCTCGATTTGTATGCTCACCGCTTCTCCGAGCCCGTTTTTCGTAGTTTTCAGGCAGAGTTAGAGGTTGTTTACGAGGAGAAGAACCTGTATAACGATCAGTTTCAGACGCGCCTGCTTGAGGAGTTCCAAAAGCAATTTTTCAAAAATCACCCTTACGGACAGCAAACCATTATCGGTACTATAGAAGACCTAAAGAATCCGTCGCTAACAAAAATGTACGAGTTCTTTAAGACCTACTATGTACCTAATAACATGGCTCTTGTTATTTCGGGCGATTTTAATGCCGACGACATTATTCCTGTTATTGAGGAGAAGTTTGGCACTTGGCAGCGTGGCGATGTTCCTCCTACCCAGAAATGGGACGAGGCTCCTTTTAATGGTCGGGAGTTTCACCAGGCAAAGCTAACACCCATTAAGCTTGGGCTATTGGGTTTCCGTGCCCCATCATCTACCGATAAGGATTATTTAAAAGCTGAGGTTATATCGCGTCTGCTAAACAATAGCTACTCAACGGGATTACTGGATGCCCTTTCTATAGAGGGAAAGATACTCGCAGCGCAGGCTATTCAAATGCCTTATCAGGATCATGGCGCCATTATCATGTTCTTTGTTCCTAAAATAATAGGACAGAAACTAGAGAGTGCAGAGGCTTTAATCCTAGCAGAGCTGGAGAAGCTTAAAAGAGGCGAGTTTGATGAGCAAACGCTTGAGTCCATCAAAAAGGAGATGTATCGCAACCACATTACGGGTATGGAGGATATTGAGGATAGAGCACTTCTTTTAAGCGATGCTTTTGTTAAAGGCCAATCCATTGCAGAGGCTCTTGACTATCCTAATCAGGTAATGGCCATTACAAAGGATGATGTTGTTGCTATGGCAAATAGAATCTTTGGAAAAGATTTTATGGCGTTCTACTCCAAAATGGGATTCCCAAAGAAGGAGAAAATTGAGAAGCCCGATTACAAACCGTTACAGGCCAATACAAATGCACGAAGCGAGTATGCAAAGCACTTCGAAACCATTCCTGCCTTTGAACCTAACTTTAAAACCATTGATTTTGCTGAAGCGGTTGAAAGATCAACTATTAGCAATGGCATAGAGCTGCTACGCGTTGAGAATCCATTAAACGATGTTTTCTCTCTAACCATTGAGTACAAGGTTGGCGATGCGGCAATCCCTATGCTTGAGTATGCATCGCAAGGAATGGCAATGGGCGGTGCTGGAGACTATAGCGTTAGCCAGCTTAAGGAGGAATTTGCAAAAATTGGCACCTCTTACAGCATCTGGTCAACAAGAAATAGCACTTATATTGATATACAAGGATTAGAAGCTAATTTGCCGCGTACACTGGAACTTGTTGGGCTAATTGTAAGCAACCCTACGCTCGATCAGGCTAAAATTAAAACCATTATTGATGGAGAAAAGACTAACCGAAAAATGGAGCGCTCAGAGCCCGATAATGTTGCACAAGCTTTGTTAGAGTACGGATTGTACAGTAACGAATCAAGTTACCTTAACCGATTGCCGCTTAAGCAGGTAAAGAAGTTGCAAGCGGCCGATTTGGTTGCTGCATTTAAAAAGGCCACAACATATACTGGGCAAATACGCTTTAGTGGTAAAACTTCGCTGGCATCAGTATCTGATATGGTTAAGCAGTACATCCCATTTGCTGAGAATCCTGCTACCGATGCTACTTTGCTAGACCAACCAACACAGCAGTACACCGAGAATACCATCCTTTTTGTTAATAAGCCTAAAGCGCGCCAAAGTAAGATGTTCGTTTTTGTGAACGGACAGCCGTTTACTAAAGATAAGGCCGTTGCCATTGAGGCATTTAACAACTATTTTGGAGGAGGCTTTAACGGGTTAGTCCTTCAGGAGATAAGGGAGTACCGCTCCTTGGCCTATTCGGCAGGAGGATCGTTCCGCATGCCACGCCAGGCAGGGAAACCCTATAAGTTCATTGGTTATGTGGGCACCCAAGCCGATAAAACCCTTATTGCCATGGAAACTTTTGATGGGTTAATTAGGAATATGCCCGAAAAGCCTGAGCGCACAGGTATGATACGCAGCTACCTGCAGCTTTCGGCTCAAACCGATAGACCTAGCTTTAGAGGCTTAGCAGCAAGTGTTGAGCGATGGAAGACTCAGGGGTACGATAAGGATCCTGTATTGTACAAGCTTCCCGAGTATAAAAACATTACATGGGAAACCATTAAGAATTTTTATACAGCCGAGATGCAGTATAAACCAGCGGTTTACATGATTGTTGGTGATAAAAAGAGTATCGACATGAAGGAACTTGCCAAGTACGGCAAAATAGTGGAGGTAAAAGAGAAAACGCTATTTACAAAGTAGTTTTGTTAGTGTTTTTATAAGGTAAGAGGCTGTCTAAAAAGTAAATTTATCTTCTGCTAGATTGAATATTTGAAAACTCGCTCAGGTAGGAGTACGAATAAAAAGAGGGTGTCCTTTACTTTTTGGACACCCTCTTTGTTTGTATTGTACATTCTTTCTTCATAAAGGTTAGTTAGGTGCATGAATAGAAATAACACGCGTCAATAAATAACATAAAAAGCGCATATGAAATAATTGTATATATTTAGGACGTAAAAACTGATATGTAAAATTTTTAATACACGAGGATTCTAGTTTTTTAACCTATAAGATTTAACCTAACCAACCTAAATGTTAATTATGAAAACAAAACTATTACTGCCTTTTTGCGTTTTAACACTGGTATTTTATAGTTGTGATAAAGATTTTGATGTAGAGAAACAAAATTCTCACGAGTTCTTTAAAGCCTCCATGAGAGGGCCTGTAGTGTACTCAACGTCTTTCGACTGGGAAAACATCAATAGAATAACAACTGCTTCCGGCCAAATCGTGGATATGCCTTGGTATGGGGCTAACTTTCTTCCTGATCGGATGAAGCATTCTCACCCCAAAAGTGATGGATGGGAAATGGTTTATAATACGCTGGATATTAATCAATCTGTAACTACACCTGCTTTTTTCGCACTATATAATAAGTATCTGGGTATAATGCACTTATTCTATGTTGATTTATGGGGATTAGAATCTTCAGAGGCATTTTATGGCGCTTTCTGTATTAAAGGTAATTCATCGCTTTTTAATTTTGATGGGGTAAACAAGACCCTCGAAGAGAAAGTGAATTATCCTACTCTAGTTAAAGGTTCTGAAGGTTCAATCAGCAATGGTACAACCTATAAGTATATTCCTTATCAATCTTTTGTTACAAGAAATTGGTATGGAACGGAGATCGAGTTTTCATATGAGGATGTTTCAAGTTTCTCTGATCAGAATTTCTATTTGCAATACATCCCATATAGAGGAAAAAGCTCAAATATCACATTAACGGGAGATTTGAAAGGAACTATCGATGGAACTATTGAAGGAAGATCCTCTGGGAATACAAACTTGATTGGAAGCATTGGCAGCATCTTTAGCAACTCGAGTAATGATAATAGCGTTAATGTAGGAAATAGCACCGTTATTGGAACTATAACAAGTGCCTTAGAGAAGGCTAAAACCCAATCAACGGGTAACTTCTGGACTAGATTATGGGGGAAAATCAAAAAGGAAGTTCCGGGTGCAGCAGAAAGTGCAATTACAAGTACATTAACATCAGCAGTTAATCAGGGTATTAAGTGGGCAACAAATCCATTGTCTGCATTTGTTTCTTCTGTTTTTTCTATCGGAGGATCTTCTAGCAGTGTGCCCCTGAATAAAGTTGATTTAAAGATCAATGCCAAGATTTCGATTGAAGGAACCATTTCATCTCAAGTTGCAAACCTTTCTTACGATTTAAAACTACCTAACACAATTTCGGAAATGGGTGGATTCGGCTATCCTACTAGCGAAATGAAAGACTGGGGGTTGGGTGTTTGGAATATAGAAGGATTGCCTACCGTTAATTATGATATAACAAATTTTATATTTGTAATTAATGGGCATGCTGTATCTGAGCCTTGTGCTAGTCAGTTGGAATTGACCATTCCTTCTGCTGATGTTGCAAGGATTAATATAAACCCTAGGGTGGAGCAGGATTGCTATATTGTTTCAAAATCAATAAAGTATATTGTTGAAACAGGAAATTACGAGAATATTCAGGATATAGATTACTTAGAGCCATTTGCTTTTAAACAAGGAACTTATGGCTTCTCCCAGTCCTATATATTCCCAAATACAGAGATGGTATTTTTAGGGCGAGATTTTCATCAATCGGATAATTGCGGTTTTAATATTTATGCTCGAGCAACACTTGTTTTGAAGCATAAGATAACAGGAAAGGAGTTTGTTCATATAAAAGACTTTAATCTTCCTTACAGTGTTAATAAGAGATATATTACAGGAGATCCAGAAGCATTGGATTTACCCTTCTAGGTAAAATATAAAAAGAGGCTGTCTAAAAAGTAAATTTATCTTCTGCTAGATTGAATATTTGAAAACTCGCTCTGGTAGGAGTACGAATAAAAAGAGGGTGTCCTTTACTTTTTGGACACCCTCTTTTATTATCTGTATCATGTGATTAATAGCATTAAAACAACCCTTCCACGCTCAAGTACCTTTCGCCTGTATCGTATCCAAATGTTATTATCCTTGGATTTGAGTTCTCTTTTGTTAGAAGTTTTTCCACAGCGGCTAACGATGCACCCGTTGATATGCCAACAAGAATTCCCTCTTCTTGGGCAATTCGTTTAACCATCTTAAAGGCCTCTGATCCCTCAATGGTAATTATGCTATCAAGTAGTTGTGTGTTAAGGTTTTTAGGAATAAAACCTGCGCCAATTCCCTGAATAGGGTGTGGCCCAGCATTGCCACCGCTTATAATAGGGGAATCCGCTGGTTCAACTGCCACCACTTTTAGTGAAGGAAAGGCCTGTTTTAATCGTTCACCAACGCCGCTAATATGGCCACCAGTACCCACTCCAGTCACAAGGAAATCAAAACCATTAGGGAAGTCGGTAATAATCTCATTTGCGGTATTGTGGTAATGCGCCAAGGGGTTGCTGCCATTGTCGAACTGCATGGGCATCCATGCGTTATTATGCTCGGAAAGAATTTGTTGAGCCTTTTGTATGGCACCCTTCATCCCCTCTGCTCTTGGGGTAAGCACAAGTTCGGCGCCATATGCTTGGAGTAGTTTACGGCGCTCAATGCTCATCGATTCGGGCATTACTAGTATTACCTTGTAACCCTTTACGGCTCCTGCAATGGCAAGACCAATGCCTGTATTTCCCGATGTAGGTTCAACAATTATACCATTGGGCTTGAGTAGGCCTTGGTGTTCGGCATCCTCAATCATTGCTATGGCAATTCGGTCCTTAATGCTTCCTCCTGGATTTGTTCGCTCCAGCTTTATCCACACTTCATTATTAGGAAATAACCGGTTAAGCCTTATATGTGGGGTATTTCCTACTGTTTCTAAAATGCTATTTGCTCTCATTGCAATTGTTGTTAGTTGTATCGTGTTTAAATTTCTAGTGTTTAGTCGTTTCACGCTCACGGTTATTTTCCAATCGTCCTTCTTTCACAACAACCTTGCTTTCGTGGTAAACAAGGGAGTAGGGTGGAACGCTATGGGTTAGCCATACGTTTCCGCCAATGGTGCTACTGGCTCCAATGGTGGTATTTCCACCAAGTATTGTGCTGCCTGCGTAAACTATTACATCGTTCTCAATGGTTGGGTGACGTTTGGTTTTGGCAATCTCCTTACTTACGCTAAGCGCACCAATGGTTACACCTTGGTATAGCTTAACGCGGTTACCAATTATGGCTGTCTCGCCAATTACAACACCAGTTCCGTGATCTATGCAAAAGTTTGAGCCAATTGTTGCTCCTGGGTGAATATCGATACCCGTAATGGAGTGTGCATACTCGGTCATTATTCGCGGTATTAGCAGCACCCCTTGCACATGGAGCTGATGTGCCATTCTGTAAACCAGGATGGCAAAAAAACCGGGGTAGGCAAGCACAACCTCGTCGGCATTTTGGGCAGCAGGGTCATTCTGGGCAATGAATTGAGCATCCTCTTCAAGCGATTTTTTGATGCTCTGGATACTTGAGAAAAAGTTGGCTGCAAGAAGCTTTGGGCTTGCCGTAGTGCTAACGCTTAGTGGTTTTAGCAGCTTAGCAAGACGTTTCTGTAAAAGCCATTGTGGCGCAAGCTGACTTCCTCCGCCATCGATTATAGGAAACATGAACGAAGCCATTTGTTGTATGAACCTATGGATCTCGTCTTTAGCGGGAAAATCTTTTCGGGTAAACCGCTTTGTTATTTGTTGTATTGTGGCAACCATTGTTCTGCTATTTGTTAAAATAAAAAAAGCCCTTCCGTTGTGGAAGGGCTCAGTGAAATTATTGAGTACAGATTTTGTACTATATCAATAGATGCAAGCATACCCCTTCCGTTTGGTTTGGTAACCAACAGCAACAACAAGAGGTATTTTGCAGCTTTATGCTCATAGTGGAATTTGAGTTTTCTATCAAGTTAACGTAAGTGCACAGAAAAGGTTCACTAAAGTTCGAGTAAATTAAAATCAACCTTGCTAATCAGTGCTTTGTAATCGTTTCCAGCAAAGTAAATATCCTCATCGTCGCCTTCGTAGTACCAGTTTATGGTAACCTTTTTGCCGCTCTCAATGGATATTTTTTCCAGCTTTTTCATGATATCGAAAATGCGCTTTGAAGAGCTGGTGTTAAAGTATTCGAATTTTAAATGTATAACTGTTTCGTCGCATGGATTTTGGCTATACTCATCAATCCACTTAATTATGGGATGATAAAAGTCGATAACATTTTCGGGTATCGATCTTCCGTCAATTCGCATCACTCCTGTTTCGCTATCGAAACAAATATATGGGGTTGTAGGGGTCTCTTTAAGTTCGAACTTAACCATTTTGTTATGGTGTTAAGCGTAATAGAAACTAAAGCTCTTCTAGTACTATGTAGTCTTCGCCATGCCCATTTCTAACAATGGCATCCCAGTATTTGTGGGTAATAACGGCTTCGTTGCCCGATTTCTTATTCTGTATTCTAACCTTTCTTGCCAGCTCCTTTGCTGCTTCAATTTGCATGAAGTTAAAGGGGATGGAGCAAATGGACTGTAGGTCAAGTCCCAACTGGTAAATGGACTCATCGTCCTCTTCGTAAATCCATTCTACCTGCATTCTATTCCCTTTGGAATAGCAGTTATCCAACCGTTTAAGTATCTCGTTTATGTACTTATTTGAGCTCGAATTGGTGTATTCAAGCTGAAAGGATATTTTTGTTGATTCTGCTGGTTTGCTGCAGTAATCCGATACCCACTCAAGTAACGGTTGCCAAAAAGAGAATACATCTTCGGTTATTGAGCGACCTTCAATCTCAATTGTGCCTTCCTCTGAAAAGTTGATGTAGGGACTATCTATCGTCTTATCAATTAGGATTCCCATGGTGACTTATTTTGCAAGGCTTTAATTTGTCGGGTTTAAAGGTAATCTTTTGATACTATATTTTCAAGAGTGCATTTTTTTTTTTGCCCAACGTCGGCTTTTACGTGTTAAGCCCCCTAATTAGCATGGCTTTTTGTGGTGTATGCTACTCCGCTGGACTTTTAAGCAAAAGCCAAAACTCCTTTAGCCCAATTAGCCGCAATGCAATTCCAAGTGCTACAATTACAGCAACGCTTACTATATATAAAGTGACCCAGCCCAGGGGTAGCTTGTATGTTGCTATGGCCAGTACTATGCTTCCTGCGGCAAAAATCACTAGTCGTAGAAGGGTTTTACGGCTAGCGCCTAGATTGAATGTTCTAACCGACATAATTACTTGTAGTAGAGCTATACTCGCTTGGGTTACTGTGGCCGAAATGGCTGCTCCCAATGCGTTTAGATGAGGGATTAGCAAGAAGTTTAGGCCAAGGTTTATAGCTACTCCAACCATCGATATTTTGTTAAGCAGCCCTATGCTTCCATTGGCCGTTAGCAAGGTTCCATAAATGTAATTTACCGATGAGAATACCAGTGTAATCATCATTAGTCCCAGTACTTGGGCCGACTCAAATGAGTGTACATGGTACAGTGTGTTCATAATTTGGTAACGGTACATATAGCTGGTAACCGCTATAGCAACAATGGGTACAATTAGCGTTTTGGATGCAAATGATATTAGCGGGATAAGCTCCTCTCTTCGTTTTATCATCCCAGAAAACATGGGGAGCAGCAACCCTGCAAATAGGAACGGCACCATGGTAAAGGCATCAAGTATTCGGAAGGCTTGGGCGTATATGCCCGCTTCAACGGCTCCGTTTGGAAGCATCCGCTCAATCATTATGGAATCGGTGCGGTAGTAAACAGACATAAGCAGCACCAGCATTGCGTATGGATAGCTTTGCTTTATTATGGAGCGGCTAAAATTTATATCAAAGTGTAGCTTTACAGTTTTAACCTTCATTACAATTACAGCACTAGCAGCTGCTGCGGTAATAAAGTAGGCTAGGGTTTGGGAGTAGGCAAGCCATTCAATTTTAAATGTTTGACTGGTGATGTTTGTCCACAAAAGAGTGCTGCAAATGGCTATCATTAGTATGCGGTCTATAACCGACATAACGCTATCTGTTCTAAATAGCTGCAAGCCGCTTATGTTGGATCTTAGGTAGAGTATAAGCGATGCAAGAATTTGGTTAAACGCTAAAACCATCAGTAACCATAATGCTTTTCCGCTGTAACCAAAAGAGAAGGCCAGCCCCAGACTTGTAACAATGTAAAACAGGGCCAGAATAAGTTTAATGGCAATAAGGTTAGGCAAAAAGCGGGGTAGGAGCTGGTTGTGCCGGCTTATTTCCCGGTTATTAAAATTTGTAAGCCCAAAATCTAGCGTAATGTTAAGCAGTAGCGATAGGTTGAATAGGGCAAAGTAAAGTCCATAATCGTTAGCTCCTACAGTGTTCTGAATGGTTCTGTCTATTCCAAAAATCCAGAATGGCTTAACCAAAAAGTTAAGAGAGAGTAGGAGTATGAGATTGGATGCGAACTTACGTTTCAACGTTGTGGGGTTTGCTTTTGCTTCCGAAAAGTACGGATTTTTGCCTAAAGATGAGCGTTTCACACTATCTCATTATCCACCCAAATTATTCTATTGCGGAACAAACAAATAGGTTATGCTTCCCCGTTGCTTTGCGGGCGCATTGTCTTTGGCTGTGAATCGGCTGCTGAGTGCAGCCGATATGGCCGCACTGGTAATGCAATCGTCGTTTACGGAGTTTGACTTGTCAACTTGGGCCGAGGTTACCTTTCCGTTGCGGCTAACCTCAATGTCAACCACAACTTGTCCGCCCTGTTCGCAAAGGTACGAAGGCACAGGGAGCTCAAGCGCACGACGCCCCTCTAGGAAGTACGATATAACCGATGGCCCTTTAAACTGGGTGTTGCTTGCTTTTACGGTATTCTTTTCGGGAGTGTTTGGAATAGCTACATCATCAACACTTCTAGATTCGGTGTACTTTTCCTTATTGGAGCTCATTTGCGATTTTAACCGCTCAGCCTCTTTGTAAAGCTCATCGGCGTCAATACCCTTGTCGTCGCTAAGGCCAGGGTTAAGATCTTCCTTTGTTGCATCAACAGCAAAGTTCCTTATGTTCTCTGTTTCGAGGTTTGGATTAAGCGCATCGGCAGGTAAAAGCAGCTCCTTTTTTTCGGGCTCAGCCTGTGGTGGGTCAATATCAAATTCACGTTGAAAATCTAGCTGAACCTGAGTTTCTATAAGGTATGGCCTACTCTTTATTTCCAGAAACAGGAATAGAATGGCAATTAAAAGTTGTATAACAATGGTGCCT
>DHVO01000035.1 GCA_002412705.1 Bacteroidales bacterium UBA5206
TCCTAAAATGACGAAAGCACCTACAAATTTCTTTGTAAGTGCTTTCTGAGGGTGGGCCCAACTGGGCTTGAACCAGTGACCCTCTGATTATGAGTCAGATGCTCTAACCAGCTGAGCTATGGGCCCTAAAAAAAAGCGCAAAGGCTTTTCAAATCGGAGTGCAATATTACATATTTGTACTCGAATTTTCAAACCGAATAACAACTTTTTATGCAACAGCTTTTGTTTACGCCCCTTAAAGGCCTGCAAATCCGCAACATAATTTTTGATTTGGGCGGTGTAATTCTTAATATCGACTACCATTTAACGATTAATGCTTTCAAAGATTTGGGTTTTCAAAGCTTCGATCAAACCTTTACTCAGGCAGCACAGGTCGATCTTTTCGATAATCTTGATACTGGTACCATAACCCCGCAACAGTTTAGGGACGGTATAAAGGCTCTTGCCCCTGTTGCCCTTAGCAACGAGCAAATAGACCACGCGTGGAACGCCATGCTGCTAGATTTTCCTGTACACCGTCTTGAGCTTCTTGCCGAGGTAAAAAAGCGCTACCGTACCTTCTTGCTTAGCAACACCAATCAGATTCATATTGATGTTTACAACCAAATTCTAAAAAACACCTTTGGGGTTGATAACCTTTCGCCATTTTTTGAGCGGGAGTACTACTCGCACGAGATACATAGGCGTAAACCGCACCCCTCAACATTCGAGTTTGTGCTTGAGCAGAATGGCTTAAAACCAGAGGAGACCCTTTTTATTGATGATACACTTCAACATGTGGAGGGTGCTCGCAAAGCGGGACTCCATGCCTACCACTTAAAGGTTACCGAGGGCGAGAGCATAGAGCAGCTATTTTGCTTTGCATAGCAATCCAATACATCAAACTGTAGCTTACATTTCTAAAAAAGGGATTCGGATACCGAGTCCCTTTTCCTGTTTATGCCAAGAGCCAATGTTTTTAATCGACCGTTTGAATTTTGCATTAAAGTGCTAAATTGCAACCTTACACATACCGTGTTAATGCGTTTAAATGTTAAACATAACCCGTATTACTTATGAAGAAGTTTGTTTTGGCTGTTGCTTTTGCGTTAGCTGGCATGATGACCTACGGTCAGGGAGCAGGAAAAATTCTTGGAACATGGATTACTCAGGATGGCGACTCCAAGGTTACCATAAAGCAGGATCAGTCGGGTAAATTCTACGGTGAGATTATTTGGCTTAAGGAACCTAACAAGAATGGTAAGCCTAAGGTTGATGATAAGAACCCTGAGGCATCCATGCGTAGCAGGCAAATTCTTGGCCTTCGCATTTTATCGGGATTTACCTTTGACAAGGGAGATAGCCAGTGGGAGGATGGTACAATTTACGATCCCAAGTCGGGCAAAACATACAGCTGCAAGATGTGGTTCGAGAAAGATCCAAAAACACTTTTTGTAAAAGGATATATTGGAGTATCTTTAATAGGAAAAGAGGTTAAGTGGACCCGCGAAAGCTAGTTTCCTATGTACATACCAGGTATAACTGATTTGTATAGATTGTTTTATCCTAATCAGTGCGCTCTTTGCCACGAGACGCTTGTTGGTGGCGAGAGCGCAATTTGCCTGGATTGCCTGTACCATATTCCCCGCACCCGTTTCTGGTTTGATGCCGATAACGTTGTTGCCCAAATTTTTTGGGGTCGTGTAAACGTTGAGAATGCCTGTGCCTACTTCTACTTTGCTAGGGGAAGCAAGTACCGTAAGGTGTTGCATCTGCTTAAGTACGGCGGTAATAAGGATGTGGGCATTGTTTTGGGACAGCAGTTTGGCGCCGAGCTAAAGCATAGTAGGCTTTATGCCGATATCGATTACATTGTTCCCGTTCCACTTCACCCCAAAAGGCTTAAGAAAAGGGGGTACAATCAGGCCGAGATGATAGCCGATGGACTGGGCCAATCGCTGGGGGTTCCCGTATCAACCGATGTGCTTATACGTAACCGCTACACAGAGACCCAAACCAAGAAAACCCGTGCCGAAAGGGTGAACAACGTATCGTCGGCATTTATGCTCACAAACCCAGAGACCTTTAGGGGTAAGCACCTTCTTCTTGTTGACGATGTGGTTACTACAGGCGCTACTCTTGAGGCTTGCGCTGCTGAGATGCTAACTGCACCCGATGCTAAAGTTAGCATTGTTACGCTAGCCTACGCAAGTAGCTGATTCTGCGGTTTAGTGTTTAGTGTAAGGTGTTTGGTTGATTAGCTCCTATATCTACTCTCTAAATCGTGAATCTCTTCTTCCCTTAATCTTGCCTAAGAGCCCTTTTCTTGGATTTAGAAGTGAACCCAAATTCTTAGTCCTTTAGCCTTTAATCTCGCATAAGGGCAACTTGCCTAGACTCAAGGCGAGGAGACAACCTCTTTTAACCTTTAACCTTTCTTCTTTCTCCTTTAACTATTCCCCTCTTCCTCCCCATCTATAAGAATCAATTTCAATCCCAAGCTGCGCCACTATACGGTCAATAACGGTATTTACAAGTTCCTCAATACTTTGGGGTTTGCTGTAGAACGATGGGCTAGCAGGAATAATAATGCCGCCAGCAAGGGTAATCGTTTTAAAGTTTTCTATGTGAATAAGGTTTAGCGGAGCCTCACGTGGCACAACAATAAGCTTACGGCGCTCTTTTAGCATAACGTCGGCAGCCCTAATAAGTAAGTCGTTACTTGTACCCGATGCTATTTTTCCTAGGGTTCCCATGGAACAGGGAACAACTACCATAGCGGCAAACTGAGCCGACCCCGATGCTATAGGTGCAAAAAAATCGGAGTGCTTATAGTATGATACCCTTTCGTTGGTAATGGGGTCGGAGTTAAGCTCGTAATCCCAAACCTGCCTTCCCGTTTCGCTATACACAATGGCAATTTGGCTTACAATGGTGCTAGGTAGGGCGAGTAGTTTGGTTATTAGCTGGTAGGCATATATAGATCCGCTGGCTCCAGTTATTCCTACAATTATCTTCACGCGTGTGATTTTTTGTTAGTGGCAAATATAGAACACAAAATGGTTACCTTTTGTTGGCATTTGGAAAATAAGGCTAAAGGAATTTCGTAATAATCTCTGTGCTAACACATGGCATTTTTATTCATCATAAGTTAGCTTCTTTGCCCTGCATGGGGAGCTTTTTAGTTGGGTTTTTCCCTAACTTTAAGGCAGAATAATTGATGAAAATAGTATGAAAAAGGTCTGCTTATCAGTGTGTTTTGGCTTAATGCTAGTTGCTACTAGTGTTTTTGCGCAACAGCCGTTGCCCTCCATAACGGAAATGAAATGGGGGTACGATTACAATTTGCACGTAAAGCTCTCAAACGATACAAACTATGTAATGGATGTACGTGCGCTTTACCATACTGGAAGCTCTGTGTTCGATACCTCTAGCCAGTCGGCTACCTACTATCCAGTATCCCTCGACGAGGATTTTATAAACCACCTAAAGAGTAGCAAACTGCAAGCCGATAGCCTAAGCGCTAGAAGCGATTCCGCTCAAAAGCGATCTACAGAAACGCTGTGGTCGGCGCTGCATAAGGAAATTGGTAGTGGCTATATCCACTTTGTAAACTGCGTTGTTTACTCCTTGGAATCGCGCCAGCTAAACCTTGAGGACCCTATTATGAAACGGCCGGTAACCAAGTGGAAACCAAAGCCCATGACCGAGAGCTACAAGCGCACAAAGAAATGGGTTTACTACATTCCCTATACCCAGCCCGAGGCCCAAAAGGAGTATAAAAAACGCCTTAAGGAGAACGACTTGCGCGACTTGCAGGGTGTACCAGATCGCTTTGTTACCCTCTTTAACGAAACCTCGCAAAAGCAGTACGAAACCCTAAAGGCAGAGGGCAAGTGGCATTTGGTTGCCCAAATAGACCTAATTAAGCTGCTGCTAGGCGCAAAGTACCTTGGCCGCGATCAAATATCATTCATAAGCAGCCGTGTTATTGCCTCTGTGCTGCGTTATAACGCATCAAATCTGCCCACTGTTATCATTTTTGACGATTACAATGCAGCGGTTGCTATGACCCTTGATGCATCGGGATATAAGATTGACTATGTGGTGTTTAAGGATGCCGATAACATTGTTGATACCGATAAGTCGTTCCGTCTTCAAAAAATTGAATCACTAATAAAAAGCATCAACGAGGCAAACGATAAGGTGTTCCGTAAGCGGTTATCAACCTATTACCAGAGCAGCAAAAAATCGTAGATACACAAAATCAGCACCTTTAGGGCATTACCAACTGCTTAGTTAGCACCAATTAGCTCAAAAGTGTTATTTTTGTGCTGGCTAAAAAGGGGATGCCCTGTTTTTTAGTATTTTTGAAGGTCAGCAGCAACAGTAAATGCAGTGCTGGTAATTACGTTGTTTTTAAATTATAAGAACTAAAATGGTACTAACAGAAAGAGTTAAGGTAAAAGCATTGCTCGAAAGCGGCGAGGCAGGAAGCCTTGTGGTAGCAATGGGTTGGGTTCGCACACGACGTGGAAACAAAAACGTATCATTTATTGCACTTAACGACGGTTCTACAATAAATAATATTCAGGTTGTTGTTGATAATGCTAGCTACTCCGAGGAGCTGCTTAAGGGTATCACAACAGGCTCTTGTATTGGGGTAAAAGGATTACTGGTTGAATCGCCTGGTTCTGGGCAGCGTGTTGAGATACAAGCTAAGGAGATTGAGCTGTTTGGCACTGCCGATCCCGAGACCTATCCTTTGCAGAAGAAGGGACACAGCATGGAGTTCCTTCGTGAAATTGCACACCTTCGTCCACGTACCAATACCTTTGGTGCTGTGCTTCGCATTCGTCATGCTATGGCCTTTGCTATTCACAAGTACTTTAACGATAAAGGGTTTACCTACCTTCACACCCCAATTATTACTGCATCCGATGCAGAGGGGGCTGGAGCCATGTTCCGTGTTACCACCCTTGATGTTAACAACCTACCTCGTACCGAGGAGGGAAAAATAGACTGGAGCGAGGATTTCTTTGGTAAAGAGGCAAACCTAACCGTTTCTGGCCAGCTTGAGGGCGAGCTAGGAGCGTTGGCTCTTTCGGAGATTTACACCTTTGGCCCAACCTTCCGTGCAGAGAACTCAAATACACCACGCCATTTAGCCGAGTTCTGGATGATTGAACCCGAAATGGCCTTCTACGATATTATTGCAAACATGGATTTGGCTGAGGATTTTCTTAAGTACCTTATCCGTTATGCGCTAGAGAACTGCAAGGACGACCTGGAGTTCCTAAACAAGATGTACGACAACGAGCTCCTAGAGAGGTTGCTGTTTGTTGTTAACAACAGCTTTGAACGGTTGGAGTACACCAAGGCAATTGAGATTCTTGAAAAAGCCGATCAAAAGTTCGAATTCCCTGTGTTCTGGGGTGCCGACCTACAAAGTGAGCACGAGCGCTACCTTGTAGAAAAGCACTTTAAGAAACCGGTTATACTAACCAACTATCCTAAGGAAATCAAAGCCTTCTATATGAAACAGAACGACGATGGTAAAACCGTACGTGCCATGGACGTTCTTTTCCCAAAAATTGGTGAGATTATTGGTGGTTCGCAGCGTGAGGAGATTTACGAAAAGCTTATTAGCCGTATCAACGAGTTGGGAATTCCAGAAAAGGATGTATGGTGGTACCTTGAAACCCGCAAATTTGGAACAGCACCACACAGCGGCTTTGGCCTAGGATTTGAAAGGCTTCTGCTTTTTGTGACTGGAATGACCAACATCCGCGATGTAATTCCTTTTCCACGCACCCCGAATAACTGCGAGTTTTAATTAGATCCATATCATGCTCAAGCAACGGTTACAACAGAAACTGCTCCAAAAGCTTTCGCCACAGCAAATACAAGTTATTAAGCTGTTGGAGCTTCCTACCCTACAGCTTGAGCAGCGCATTAAAAAGGAGATGGAGGAGAACCCTACCCTTGAGGAGGGACCCGATAGCCTTGAGAATGCCGAACAGGAGGAGGTGCTAAACGACGATAACGTTGACCAGAACGATGAGGAGTTTACGCTTGAGGATTACCTTAACGATGAGGATATCCCTTCCTATAAGCTTAATGCCAACAACTATTCTAAAGACGATAAACGTGAGGAGATTCCCTTTTCGGGGGGAGTCTCTTTTCACGAACATCTTGAGTCGCAGCTTGGGCTGCGCGTGCTAGACGAAAAGCAGTACGAACTGGGCATGTACCTTATTGGCAATATTGATGACGATGGCTACCTGCGCCGTAAGCTTACAGCCATTGCCGACGACATTGCCTTTGCAATGGGAATTGAAACCAATGAGGATGAGCTGGAGCAAGTACTTTACGTTATTCACGATTTCGACCCAGTTGGTGTAGGTGCCCGCGATTTACAGGAGTGTCTGCTAATCCAAATTAGCGCTAAGGATCAAACCATTCCCGAAGTGGCCAATGCCCGCAAAATTGTTAAGTACCACTTTGATGAGTTTACCCGTAAGCACTACGATAAAATTGCATCCCGCTTAGATTTAGAAGATGATGAGCTTCGCGATGCCATTGACGAGATTCTTAAGCTTAACCCTAAGCCAGGAGGTTCGTTCTACGATCCCAGCAATCGCACGGTTCAGCATATTATCCCCGATTTTATTCTCGACTTTAACGATGGGGAGTTTAGCCTTAGCCTTAACGCGCGTAACGTGCCCGACCTAAGAATTAGCCGCGAGTACTCCGATATGCTGGAATCCTATGCCGCTAACAGAAGCAATGCCTCTAGACAGGAGAAGGATGCAATGGTTTTTGTGA
The DNA here is from genome assembly GCA_002412705.1 of Bacteroidales bacterium UBA5206. GTDB lineage: Bacteria > Bacteroidota > Bacteroidia > Bacteroidales > Tenuifilaceae > UBA5206. The sequence continues at coordinate 6,808 of DHVO01000035.1, forward strand.
AGCAGAAAATTGATTCTGCACGGTGGTTTATCGATGCTATAAGGCAGCGCCACAATACACTTCTAGGCACAATGGAGGCCATAATAGAGTATCAGCGGGAATTCTTTAAGGAGGGCGACGAGACTCGGTTAAAGCCAATGATACTTAAGGATATAGCGGAGGTTACGGGGTTAGATATCTCCACCATATCGCGTGTTGCAAATAGCAAGTACATCCAAACGCACTTTGGTATATTCCCTCTAAAGTACTTCTTTAGTGAGGGGATGCAAACCGATAGCGGCGAGGAGGTATCAACAAAAGAGATAAAGAAAATACTACAGGACTGCATTGATGCTGAGGAGAAGCGAAAGCCCCTTACAGACGAAAAGCTTATGAAGATTCTCCAGGATAAAGGGTATCCTATTGCGCGCAGAACTGTTGCTAAATACCGGGAACAGCTAGGTATTCCTGTTGCTCGACTGAGGAAGGAGCTGTAGCCATAAGCTTTTCAAGTAGCTACCCATTAAGTGTTGATTGCCATATTTGGCCTAGCCCACTAAGGGAAAACTTTTATTGCGTTCACCTAACACTCATATTTACAGCATAATGAAACAAACTGCAGCCAAAATAGCATCAATAGTACTACACCCACTGTTTATGCCGTTAATTGGGGTAGCGTTTACACTTTTCTATGGTGGCTACATCAGCCTATTGCCATTTCAGGTAAAAAAGGTAATACTACTTGTTGTATTTGCTAACACACTGGGTTTGCCCTTAATTATGCTTCCGCTATTTCTACGAATGGGTATAATAAAGAGCTTGGCAATGGATAATCATAGAGAAAGAGTTTTTCCTTTGATTTTTACGCTTATACCCTATGCCTTCTCATTTTACTTTCTTTATAAGCTTCCAATCCCAACCATTTTAGCCACATTTATGCTGGGTGCGGCTATAGCCGTTTTTGCCACAATTGTTATAACCTTTTGGTGGAAAATTAGTATACACATGGTGGGAATAGGCGGTTTTGCGGGATTTCTTATGGGATTGTCGTATCGTTTATCCCTTGATGTTTTGTTCCTTTTTATAGTTGTAGTATTTCTTTCTGGAATCCTTGCTACCTCACGGCTTATGCTTAATTCGCACAATCAGGCACAGGTTTACTCTGGATTTGGTTTGGGTTTTATAGTTTTAACTTCAATTATGGTTCTGTAAAGCCATCACCAAGCGGATTGTGCACTCTTTTTTCTTCTCTAATTAGCTGCTAATTAGTTATTCAAATGTCCGTTTTCGGCTATCGGTTGTGGCCGCATGTAATGCATATTGCACAAATTGTGCAAGTTGCTTCTTTTGGCAGGATTTTAGTTAATATGTTAATTGCTAGTTAGTTTTGGATTTTATCACCATTAGGTGCCCATAATCGGGCATGGTGAAGTTTGGTTTTGATAAAGAGCGTTTAAATTGGGATAAACTGAAACTTTTTGTTGAACAGGAACGCGATTTAAACATTTACAGCAGCATGTATATGCACCTTTTTGTGGGTTGATTAAAGAAATTAGTAGATAAATATAGGATTTAATTTATCTACGGGAATCAAACAAAAAGGTCTGATAACCAGCAATGTGCCCTAAAACCCCTGTTGTTATGGGCTTTTGTAAGTATCTAATTTTGAGGAAAATGTTTTTCGAAAAACAAAAAAATATATACTTTCGGTCTTAAATACGAATAATTGCACAATTTGCAAGGGTTGTACAATTTATTTTTTAAACAATTAGCAACACTTTTTTTAACAATTAGATGCCTTTTGTCGTAAAAGCATTTAGTTGTTATTTGTATATAAATTAATGAAATAGCCATGATAAAGCGATTAACACAATTAAGGACGGTAGTTTTTATACTCTTTGTAGTAGCATTTGTCCCAGTAAAAGCACAGTCCTTATCTGCTTTTATTGATGCAACAGGAGGAAACTTGTCTGTTTGTCAGAATGGGAACTACTCCCTAACAGCAAGTGCTTTTGATGGAAGCGGAGTATATGTTAGTCATGAGTGGGTTTCGGCTGATGACATTATTTGGAAATCAGTAGATAATGTGGCGCTAATTAGCACCAAGAAAACAGGTGTTTTTACTGTTATCTATAGGGTTTATGATGATGCAGGAGCAATGGCCGAGGCATCAATAACCTTTGAGGTTAAGCCTACACCAATGGCGAGGTTAATAAAGTCGTCGCAAGGAGTAGAGGTTAAGCTGGAAAAGGCCAATAATGCTACAGTTGTTTGGTATAAAAATGGTCAAGAAATCTCTGGTTCAGGAGTATATCTAAAGGATCTGGTTGCAGGAAGTTACTATGCTGTTGTATCGGGCAGTAATGGCTGTAGCATACGTACCAACAAAGTTGATTTTGAATAGTAAAGAGTTGTTCATATGAAAAATATCTCCTCAAAAATTAAAGGTCTAGTTCCCTTTTTATTGTTACAAATTCTACTTGTTGTTTTTTCGGCCAACAGGGTTTCGGCTCAGCTTAGCGTTACTGTAACAAGTAGTACTGGAACAGATCAGGTTTGTCAGGGAACCAATGCCACTCTCACAGCAAATGCAGAGAATGGGGTTGGAGATCCTTCTGGCTATAGTTATGTTTGGAGCGTAACCAGTGGCGATCCTAGTATTCTTGGTGGCACTATAACGTATATTGCCATTATCAATACATCGGCGGCGCCAGGTCTTTACACTTTACGCTGCGACGTTACCGATGACGATAGCAATACAGCTTGGGATGAGCTAACTATAGAGATACTCCAAAGTCCAACTGCATCGATATCTGCGGGTGGAGCAACCACCTTTTGTGACGGCAACTCGGTTCTGCTTAGCGCTGTAACTGATCCAACGTACACCTATCAGTGGAGGAGAGGGGCTAGCGATATTGCTGGAGCTATTAACTCCGATTATGCTGCAACTATTACTGGAACCTACCGTGCACGTGTTACAAGTTCCGATAACGGCTGTAGCAAGCTTTCAAATTCAATACCTGTTACCGTGAATGCCCTTCCTTCGGTAACGGCATCAAACGATGGGCCTGTATGCTATAATGGAACAATAAACCTTACAGCCTCGCCCAATGGACTTGTAAGCTATAACTGGAGCAGCAACTCTGCTACGCCTTACGCCTCATCGGATCAAAATCCAAGTATTACAAATATTACCCCCGATTATAGCGGTGATTATACCGTAACCGTTCAGGACGCTAATGGATGCGTTAACACATCTGTTACATCGGTGCTAGTTTACGATGATGTTTTGGGTGGAACCATAGGCACTAACCAAACGGTTTGTTACAACGGCGATCCTATCGCATTTACCAACGATGTTTCACCATCGGGTGGCGATGGCGTTTGGACTTACACTTGGCAGTACCAAATTGGTGCAGGACCATGGACTCCAATCGTAGGAGCCGATCAGCTTACCTATGATGTTCCTGCAGGAATAACACAAACAACCAGTTATAGGCGTATAGCATCTAACGGATGTAGCACGGCCAATTCTAATACGATAACCGTAACCGTTTACGCTCAGCTGAATGGGGGGACGGTTACTGCCGATCAGGAAATATGTTATGGTGAGATTCCTGCCGCATTTACAAGCACTGCGGCTCCATCGGGAGGCGATGGCGCTTGGGTTTACTCATGGGAATCGAAGGTTGGCGCTGGTTCTTGGACTCCTATAGCCAGCACTAACAGCTTAACCTATGCAGTTCCTGCTGGTTTAACAGAAACCACTATGTATCGCAGGGCAGCCACCAATGGTTGTGGAACAGTATATTCCAATGAGCTAACCGTTACGGTTAATGCAGATTTAAATGGAGGTACTATAGGCTCGGACCAAAGCGTATGCTACGGGGGCGATCCTATTGCCTTTACCGATGATGTGTCGCCATCGGGTGGTAGGGGTGTTTGGACTTACTCTTGGGAAAGTAAGGTAGGCGCAGGTATGTGGACTCCAATAGCAGGAACCAATAGCTTAACTTACGATGTTCCCGTTGGTATTACAGAAACCACAATGTATCGTAGAGGTGCAACTAATACTTGCGGAACAATTTACTCAAACGAGATTACCGTTACTGTGTACAATCAGATGTTGGGTGGTACAATTGCTGGTAATCAATCGTTGTGCTATGATTCCGACCCTGCTGCTATTACCTCAACCGTTGCTCCATCGGGTGGAAATGGGCCATGGACTTATGCTTGGGAGTACCAAGTCAACTGTGCTGGACCATGGATTCCTATTGCAGGTTCTTCGGGTTTGACTTACGATCCTCCTGCAAACCAAATAGAAACCCGCTGCTATCGTAGGGTTGCTACAAATAGTTGTGGTACTGTTTACTCTAACACAGTAACCATAACCATTTATGCAATGCTTGATGGAGGCACTGTTGCAGCCAATCAAACTATTTGTTACAACGGAGATCCTGCCGCTTTTTCTAGTATTGCTGCAGCATCAGGAGGAAATGGTGCGTGGACCTATGCTTGGGAAAGTAAAGTTGGTGCAGGTGCGTGGACTCCTATTGGTGGTGCAACAGCTGTAACATACGATGTTCCTGCAGGTATTACAGAAACCACCATGTATCGCAGGGTGGGAACTAACTCATGCGGTATAGCTTACTCTAATGAGCTTACAGTAACTGTTGATGATGAGATTTTAGGTGGAACAATTGCTGCAAACCAGTCTGTATGCTATGCTGGCGATCCTGCTGCATTTACCAATGCTGTTTCGCCAAGTGGTGGAACTGGAGCATGGACCTATTCTTGGGAGAGCAAGACAGGCGCAGGTTTATGGACTCCAATTGCAGGAACCAATAGCCTTACCTACGATGTTCCTGTTGGAATAATAGAAAATACAATGTATCGTAGGTATGCCTCAAACCTTTGTGGTTCGGCATACTCTAACGAGCTAACCATAACGGTTTATCCCGAAATGAATGGCGGAACTATTGGTTCTGCTCAAAATGTTTGTTTCGGAGGCGATCCTGCTGCGTTTACCAGTAGCATTGCACCATCGGGAGGTAACGGGAGTTGGACATACTCATGGGAATCGCGAGTTGGTGCAGGTGCATGGACTCCAATTGCAGGAACCAATAGCCTAACCTACAATGTGCCTGCAGGCATTGCTGCAACTACCGATTATCGCAGGGCTGCAACAAACAGCTGCGGTACTGTTTATTCAAACACAGTAACTGTAACGGTAACAAGTGCACTTAACAATAATACCATTGCAAGCAATCAGCTAATTTGCTCAGGATCGATTCCTAGTTTACTTGATGGGGCTGCTCCAACAGGCGGAACAGGTGCTTACGCATACCAGTGGCAAAGTAGCACAGTTGGCTCAAGCGGGCCATTTTCCAACATTAGTGGTGCTACCACCGAGGACTACCAACCTGCTGCGCTAACGCAAACAACTTGGTACCAGCGAATAGTTACCTCTGGTCCATGTACTGATATTAGCAACGTTATAGAGGTTACAGTTAACCAACCCATAGCAAACAACACCATTTCGGCAGCCCAAACCATTTGCTACAACACTGCTCCAGCTCAACTTGCAGGTTCTGTTCCTACTAATGGAAATGGGGTTTACCTGTACCAGTGGGAAATGTCAACCGTTGGAGCTGCTGGACCTTTTGCACCAATTGGTGGGGCAACGTTACAAAACTATCAACCTGGTGCACTTACTCAGAATACATGGTACCGCAGGTTAGTTACCAGCGCGCCATGTTCCGATAATATTAGCAATGTGGTAATGATTACCGTAAGCTCTGAGATTACTCTTGCCTTTACCACAACAGCTCCGCTTTGTTCAGGTGGGGCAACAGGAACAGCCACGGTTAACCCTTCGGGTGGAATTTTACCCTACACTTATAGCTGGGCTACAACACCTGTTCAAACAGGTCAAACAGCAACAGGCCTTACACCAGGAACCTATACAGTAACGGTTTCTGATAATAACTCATGCGCTGTTTCTGGCGATGCTACTGTTGTTGATGCTATTCCAGTTACATTCAACCCAGAAACAGTTACTGATGTTACTGGTTGCTTTGGAAACACAAATGGAGCAATATCCATATCTGTAACAGGAGGTACCTCGCCTTACACCTATACCTTATATAATAATGGTGCGTTTGTTGCAACGCAATCGCAGCCGCTGGGTACTCCAGCTAACTTTACATCGTTGGCGGCAAGCACCCAATATGTTGTAGAGGTTGTTGATGCCAATGGTTGTGGACCTGTAGCATCGGGCGTAATAACTGTAAATCAACCTGCTCTTCTTGAGTTTACCTACACAAAGGTTGACCTATCGTGCTATGGGGATAACTCTGGAGAGATTCATTTTACCGCGACTGGCGGTACACCTCCATACCAGTACTCTATAAATAATGGTATAACATGGAGTGGATCGCCAGACTTTACAGGTCTTAGCGGCGCCAACTACTCATTACGCGTACGCGATGCCAATGGATGTTTAACCGTTCGTCAGTTAGTAAAACTTAATCAACCCGCGCAGCTATTCTCCGATGGAGGAACATGGGAGGATGTTACTACCTGTTCTGGCGATAATACTGGTTCCATTACGGTAGTTCCTGGTGGAGGAGTTCCTCCATATCAGTACTCTATTAACGGTGGAACAACTTGGCAAACTAGTGGTATTTTCCCAAATTTATTTGCAGGAACCTATACAATTATTGTAGAGGATGCGTCGGGCTGCTCTATTAACGTTGGACCTATTACCATAAATGAACCAGATCCTATTGATATTATAAGTGTTGATATCACCAATGTTACCACTTGTTGGTATAACAACAATGGTGAAATATTTATATGGGCAATGGGCGGAACTGGCGATTTAGAGTTCTCTATTGATGGTGGCATCAATTACCAACTAGACCCGCTATTTGAGAATGTTACTGTTGGTACTTATAGCATTTATGTTCGCGATGCTAATGGTTGTGGTAAGTACGCTGGCGATTATACCGTTACTGGCCCTCCAGAGATAGTTGTTAACACGCTTAACATTACCAATGTAACCTGTAGCGGGGCTGCTAATGGCGAGATAGATGCTACAGCAGCGGGTGGAACAGGAGCGCTAACCTACTCCATTGATGGTATAACCTACCAGGGAACTGGTTTATTTACAGGCTTAACGGCAGGAACCTATACCCTTTACGTGAGAGATGCTAATGGTTGTATTCTAACCCAATCGGTAGAAATAACTCAGCCATTACCTCTATTCTTCGATACCCAATCGGCAACAAATATTACCTGTTTTGGATTAGCTGATGGTACCATAACTCTAACTGCAACTGGCGGAACTGCACCCTACGAGTATAGCATTGACGGTGGAGCTACATTTGGCAATCCATCGGGTATATACAGTGGGTTATCTGCAGGTAATTACAATGTGGCCGTTCGCGATGCTTCTGGTTGTATAACCAATGGCAGCACACTTAGTATAATTGAGCCAGCAGTTATATCAATAAGTTCCACTTCATCGCAAAATAGGCTTTGCTTTGGCGACACCAATGGCGCTATTACCGTTGAGGCAATTGGGGGCACTGGCGCACTAACCTATACCCTAATCAACTCGTCGTTAGTACCTATTGAGACCAATACAACGGGTATCTTTACAAATGTTTTACCCGACACCTACACTGTTAATGTTGACGATGAGAATGGTTGCGGTCCAATATCTACAGGTCCATTTACCATAACTGAACCAGCGCAGCTAGTTATAGATAGCGAGAGCTCCACTGATATTACCTGTAACAATGCTAACGATGGTACTATAACCATAGCATCGTTGGGCGGTACAGCTCCAATAACCTATAACCTATACACAGGAGCAGGAGTTCTGCTACTCCCACAGGTTGATAATGGTGCCTTTGCTGGTCTTGCTGGTGGCGATTACTATGTTGAGGTGACCGATGCAAATGGTTGCGGTCCTGTAACCTCATCAACCTTTACCATTGTTAATCCAGATGCGCTGCTGATAGATACTGAAACAGTAACAGATATTACCTGCGCTGGATTAAACGACGGTACAATAACGGTTACAATTACTGGGGGAACAACTCCATTTACCTATAATCTATACAACTCGGTACCGGCTCTTGTAGCATCAAACGGAACGGGTGTATTTACAGGTCTTTCTGCTGATTCTTACACTGTAGAGGTGGTTGATGGTAGCGGTTGTCCTTCTGTAACTTCAAATGTGCTAACGGTAAGCGAACCTACAACGGTATTGCTAACAACTAACCTTACGCACATAAGCTGTAATGGGCAAAACGATGGAGAGATTGAGGTAGTTGCCTCTGGTGGTAACCCTCCATACACCTTCACACTATACGACAATGCTATGAATTTGCTGGCAACCAACACTGTTGGGGTATTCGCAGGGTTAAGTGGTGGCGACTATAGCGTTGAGGTGAACGATGGAAATGCTTGCGGCGTGGTATCAACAGGTATCGTAACAATTAACGAACCCGCATTGCTAACCATTACTACCTTTGAGAATGACTTAAGCTGTAATGGCGATGCCTCTGGAAGCATACTTGTGGTAGCAGGAGGGGGAACCGCTCCGTACGAGTATTCGTTTGATAACGGTGTAACCTTTGGCCCATCCAATAACGCAACGGGATTAAACGGAGGCGATTACAACGTTGTTGTTCGCGATGCCAATGGTTGCGAAGCCTTTGCGGTTGTTAACATTTTTGAGCCCGATCCACTAACTCTAAGCCTTACTGGTTTTGATTTGAGCTGTGCTGGTGCTATACCTGCCGATGGACGTATCATTGCCACATCTACAGGAGGAACATCGTCAAGCACAACGCCTAAGCTATTCCGTTTGGATGGTGGTTTCTGGCAAACATCGGGTATATTTAATGGTGTTGCAGCAGGGTTGCATACCGTTGAGGTTGTTGATGCCAATAGCTGTTTGGAATCTGCTTCTATTACAATAAACGAACCGCTTCCTATTTCTATAGCTTCGGTAACATCAACCGATCCAACCTGTAATACCTTTGGTACAATTACCGTTGTGGCCAATGGAGGAACAGGCACGCTTACCTATACCCTTATTCCTGGTGGCGCTACAAGCACCGATGGTACATTTACAGGTCTAGGAGAGGGAACATATACTGTTGAGGTTACCGACCAGAATGGTTGCGGTCCTGAAACATCTGCTCCAATCACCATCTCTTCGCCATCAACAATAACAATAACTAGTGTTGATATAGTTGATGCTACTGGTTGCTTTGGCGATAGTAATGGCCAAATAACTATTAACGCTACTGGAGGAACAGGTGCCCTTAGGTACTCTATTGATGGTGGCTTAAACTATGTAGCTACCAATGTGTTTACCGGATTAGCAGGGGGCAACTATACCGTTGTGGTTAATGATGATGCCGATTGTCCACAAACGCAACTTGTTGCTGTTGGTCAGCCCGCTGAGCTGGTTATAGACAACGTATTCTTCTCGCATGTAACTGCTCCTGGTGCTGACGATGGAGTTATAATTGTTGTTGCCTCTGGCGGAACAGGCACCTTAACCTATAATTTGTACAATACACTCAATGTACTAGTTTCATCAAACACTGTTGGCGAGTTTAACAACTTACAAGCAGGAACATACTACGTTCAGGTTGTTGACGATAATGGCTGTACCGTAACTACTGCAAACATTGCGCTAAGCCAAATTGAACTAGTACTAATACCAACACATATTAGCTGCAACGGTGCTGGCGATGGTAGAATAGATCTTACCATAAACGGAGGTACAGCTCCATATACCATTCGCTGGGAAGGGCCAAGTGGTACGCTACCTGCGTTTGACGACCAGTATGCAGCAACAGGGCTTGCTCCTGGTATTTATACCGTTACGGTTACCGATAACATAGGGGCAGTTGCTCAAAATTCAGTAACTATTGATGAGCCAGCAGCTATAACCTTCGATGTACTTGATGTTACCATACCATCGTGTAACGGTGTTTCCGATGCTACTATAAATGCGGTTGCTTTGGGTGGCAATGGAGGGTACACTTATGAACTGCTAGACATTAATGGACTATTGGTTTCGCAGAATGGTATCGGGTTATTTACGGCACTTCCATCGGGATTCTATACCCTAAACGTTACCGATGCCCTAGGTTGCTCAACATCTACCACGGTTATTGTTGACGATCCTGAACCACTAACCATTGTTAATGCCGATGTTATACATCCAACAACTCCAGCGGCTAGCGATGGATCAATAACTGTAACAGCGCTTGGCGGTTCTGGCTTGCTAACCTACGATTTGTTTAACGCAGCAAACGTTCTTCAAGCAAGCAACACAACAGGCATATTTACCGGATTGAGCGCTGGCATTTACTATGTGGTTGTTACCGATGTAAATGGATGTAACGCTACTTCGGAAAACATAACCCTAAGTGGCATGAGCATTAATGTTGATATAACTGATGTTTCATGTAATGGAGGTTCCGATGGTGGATTAAATATTGTAATTGCAGGTGCAACACCTCCAGTTCAGATTACCCTTTACTACATTGACGAAGCTGTTGAAATAGTTGGTTACGACTACAATAATGCAGCAAGAACACTAAAGGCAGGACAATACCTAATAACCGTTACCGATGCAAGTGGTAAGGTGGTTACCCAACAGGTAGAGATTACCCAGCCCCAACCTCTTGTTGTTGCTCTTGGAGCTATAACTGAGCCTCAGTGTGCTGGTTTTGCAGGCGATGGTACTGTTGAGTTTATAATTACTGGGGGAACTGCACCATATACTATTACATGGGATAATGGTACCTACTCTAGTGTTGGTACAATTGCAACTGGTGTAATTGGTGGAACCCATAACTTTGTTATTACCGATGCCAATGGTTGTACCGCCGAGGTGCTGGATGTAAATATTGCTGAGCCTACACCTATAGTATTCCAGAATATTACAATGTTTAACCCTCCTTGTAATGGCGATGCTACTGGTATTGTTGAGGTGGTTGTAACAGGTGGCACGGGTACCCTAACCTATAATCTAGTAAATGGTGCTACCAACGAGACCAATAATACTGGATTGTTCATAAACCTTACTGCAGGCACTTATACACTAACGGTTACCGATGGCAATGGCTGTAGCGTATCGCCCGACGAGCGTATTACGCTTACCGAGCCTACTCCGCTACAAATAGCGTTCTCTCGTAACATTGGTGAATTTAGCGACTCTGTAAAATGTCCTTACGATAAAACGGCGTATGTTACCGCGCTTCCTTCTGGTGGTACCCCCGATTACTCCTACTATTGGAGCAATGGCGAGGCCAGTCACTCAATAGCGAACCTTGGTAAGGGCGACTACGTTTTCTTCCTACGCGATGCCAATGGCTGTTTTATAAAGGATACCTTTACGGTTAAGGGACCTGCTGATTTTGATATTGATATGGTGCTTGACCTTCCGCTATGTAAGGAGTGGGATCCGAAGGTAGATGAGGCCTTTATAAGGTCTAACCTAGGTACCGTTTCAATTAACAATGTAACGGGTTCCTATGTAGCTGGTAGCGACTCTCTTCTATACACGCTTAAGTACCATAGAGGTTTCGATTATGAGACAATAGCATCATCGTGGCAGAAAGAGCCTGCAACAGTATATGTAAAGGATAGCATTGTGGCGGGTAACTACCTACTTGTAGTTCAGGATAGCGCTGGTTGCGAGTACAACAATGAGTTTTATGTAGGCTATAAATCTCAGGTGGACTTTAGCGCTGGTGATCCTGTTGAGAACCACTGCTACGCTGCAGCGTTAACACTTGCTCCAGAAGGGCTTGGAGGGCTTCAAGATGAAGACGTTATAACGTGGAGTTCCTTAACTTACTTTAATCATGATGGTACAACTTGGACTTCCCAGAATCTTAGTCCTGTGGTTTATCCTACCCAAACGGGCTATTTTGTTCTAACGCTAAGGTCGCAATTCAACCCTGCATACGGAAATGTTTGTATCGATAGGGACTCTGTTGAGGTATCTGTTAGACCAGATATAGGCATATACATTCCAGGTTCAGTTTCAATTGTTCAGGATGATGTTATCAATATTCTTGCTAAAACCCATTATAAGATTAGTGTAGCAACATTAAGTACTGAAAGCATGATTTACAGTTGGAAAGCAGATACTCTTTTTGTAGAAGATCCAAGTCACATTGAGGATAATTATAAATTGATATTTGTTGAGGATAAAAAGGGAATGGAGAACTATTTAAGAAGTAATCTAGGTGAAGAGTGGGTGATATCTGAGAGAAAGGATGGAAAAACCGAGATCTACTTTAGAACAGTTATTACAGCAATAGATGAGCTTGGTTGTCAGGATACGTTAACGCTTAAAACCCTAGTGGTAGATAAAATCCGTATTCCTAATGTATTTACGCCAAATGGTGATGGTAAAAACGATACGTGGATTGTTCCAAGGGAATACCTATTCCCCAACATGGAGGTAGAGGTGTTTAACCGCTGGGGATCGCCTGTTTGGGTTGGTTCTGGTGATGATTTGGCCAAGGGCTGGGATGGAAGAACCAAGGGTGGTAACGAGTTACCTGTTGGAACATACTACTACGTAATTAAGTACAATGCACCTTCCGAAAGCGGAAAGTGGGATCCAATAACGGGTTCTATTACAATAATAAGATAGTTTTACCTCCCAGGCAGGTTGGTTAAACCATTGCTGCCTGGGTGGTTTTTGGGGTTTGTTACTTCAACTTTTGCCCGATAGTTATGAGTAAAATTATGAATATGAAAAGGTTTTGTGGAGCAATGGTGCTGTTAATGGTATTGCAAATTAGCGTTAAGGCGCAGCAGATACCGCACTTTACACACTATATGTTCAACACCTATACAAGCAATCCAGCGGTTGCGGGTACATTCAATTTCTATCAAATTAGGTACAATAACCGCTTCCAGTGGGTGGGAATGACCGATGCTCCTCAAACGTATCTGGTTAGCGCCTATGGCCCCCACTCATCAAAGGATATGGGTTTTGGTGGCTATTTGTATAGCGATATTACTGGACCAACCAGTCGTTTGGGAGCAAACTTCTCTTACGCATATAACATGCCTATAGATGATATGTACCGTATTTCTGGGGGTATATCGTTGGGGTTTATGCAGTATAAGGTGGATGGCTCAAGGCTGGATCTTGGTGATTTTGAAAACACCTGGAGCGACGATGCTGCAGTGCTTAGCGCATTGGAACCCTCCTTTACTCCCGATGCCTCTGTTGGGTTCTACCTATACTCCACGCAGCTTTTTGTTGGTCTATCGGCGCATCAGCTCTTTGGACAAAAGGTGAGCCTTGTTCCCGATAACGAGCAGACCAAAGCGTATGGAATAAACAGGCTTCGCCAGCACTTTATGCTTACTGGTGGTTACAAAATCTTCCTTAATAGGGATTATGCCATTGAACCATCGGCTATGATAAAGTATATGGTTAAAAGCCCATTGCAATTTGAGGTGAATGGGAAAATAACCTATAGTCCTCCTCGCGGGCAAGAGGTTTGGGCTGGATTATCGGTACGCTGGCAAGATGCCGTGGCGCTGCTAATAGGTATCAACTATAACAAAAAGTATATGTTTGGATACTCATTCGACTACAGCTACACTGGCATTAGAAAGTACCAAAGTGGAACCCATGAGATTATGATTGGGGTAATGTTCGATAAGCTGAAGTAGAGAATTTTTTATTGCCATATAGAATCTCAATCCCACCTCGGGGTTGAGATTTTTTTTAACCTCTAGGCGACTAATCAATCTGTTAATGCAATAAAAAAACCGCAGCATAGCACTGCGGTCTGTATTATGTATTGTTGGCCTTTTTGATTAGCCTATTTCTTATCCTCGTGGAAAAGCGCCTTGCGCTGGAACAGCAGTAGGTAGGCAACACCAATTGTTATGGCAGAATCGGCAATGTTAAATACTGGGCGGAAAAACTCAAATTCATTGCCACCTACAAAGGGAATCCAGTTAGGCCAGGTGGTCTTAATAATTGGGAAGTAGAACATATCTACCACTCGCCCGTGAAGGAACGTGGCGTAACCACCCTCGGCAGGGAAAAGGGTAGCTGGACCAAAGTACGACTCATTGAAAATTAAACCGTAAAATGCGCTGTCGATAATGTTTCCAATGGCTCCCGCAAAAATTAGTGAAACGCCCATTACCAGCCCAACAGGGGCTTTATGCTTAATTAGGTAGCGAATAAAAAAGCCAATGCCAATAACGGCTACAATACGGAATAGGCTAAGGAATAGCTTTCCGTATTTCCCCCAAAACTCAATGCCAAATGCCATCCCGTTGTTCTCGGTAAAATGGATAAGGAACCAGTTCCCAAATACGCTGAACTCCTGTCCAAGCGTCATGTGAGTTTTTATCCAGAGCTTTAGCACCTGGTCTATGAGGAGAACCAATGCAATTAGTAGTATCGATTTCTTAGTTGTTGACATGCTTTCCTTTTTGTAAAATTGAGCGTAAATATAGTGTTCTAAGTTGAAAGTTGGAAAAACTTATTGAGGTTTAGATTTATTGCTACACACTTAAGGTTTGCTTGGGAATCATCCATCAAAAAGAGTTTATTTACAAACAGTACCGCTTACTAGCAAGCACATTAGCTTATGTTGCACCTTATAGCCGCAAGGCTGTTTATTGCTGGTTGGTGTGTACCTAATTATTAATCCATCATACATAAAGGGTTTTAATAAAAGCAAACAGAAAGGATAAGTTGCATCACCTAAATCGTATTTCACAATTGGGCATTCTTTACTAAATTGCGGCACAAAAAAATAAGGCCGCGAAAGTATGGTTGATGTAGTAGCGGGTATCGATATAGGTGGTACCAATACAGTAATAGGGCTTGTAAACAGGGAAGGAGACTGCATTTCGGAGGTTTCATTGCCAACTCAAGCAGAGAATAGCTTTACCGATTATTTGGCAAACATTGTATCCAAAATAGATGGATTGGTTCAAGCCACTAATGGTACAGTATCGGTAAAAGGCATTGGTATTGGTGCTCCAAACGGATCGTATAACCTTGGTGCTATAGTAGATGCGCCCAACCTAAAGTGGAAGGGTATCCTCCCCATATGCCGCGAGCTTAAGCAGCGTACAAAGCTCCCCGTTGCGCTAACCAACGACGCCAATGCTGCTGCCGTGGGCGAAATGCTTTTTGGCGAAGCCAAAGGGATGAACGATTTTATTGTGATAACCCTTGGTACGGGATTAGGTAGTGGAATTATTTCTAACGGGAAGCTGGTAATTGGCCACGATGGCTTTGCTGGCGAAATGGGTCATACCGTTGTTAAGCCGTTTGGACGCCAGTGCGGCTGCGGAAAAAGAGGATGCTTGGAAACCTATGTTTCGGCTACAGGTATTTGTCGTACCGTGTACAAGCTCTTGGCATCGAGCAATCAGCCTAGCGTGCTAAGAAGCATTAGCTTTGATAAGCTAACCTCAAAAATGATTACCGAAGCAGCGCAGAAGGGCGACCCCATTGCCCGCGAGGCATTTGAATATACCGGGCGCATTCTGGGCACTAAGCTCTCCGATGCCGTTGCTTTTTTTAGCCCCGAAGCCATTTTTCTTTTTGGTGGGTTGAGTAAGGCTGGCGATCTTATCCTAGATCCAACCAAACGCCACATGGAGGAGAATATGTTCCCTGTTTTTCGAAATAAGGTTAAGATTATTCCTTCGGGATTAAACGGGAAAAATGCAGCGGTTATGGGTGCTGCAGCGCTTATTTGGCAAGACTTGGAGTAAGATAGCCTTGCAATTGGGTTGATAAGCGTTCGCATATCAACCCAGCAAGTTTAGTTATGCTCCTTATTTCCTGGCCAATCAAGTATAATTTGAGCAATGTTGTTGGCATGGCTGCCAATGGTACGTAACATGCTCACCAGTTCTAAGTGGGTTTTGGAGCTTAGAACGGACTTATCTACATCCTTTTTTAGCCTATCAAAATGCTGGCGTTCCAGTTCTAGTCCAACCTCTTTGTACTGCTGGTACTTTACCGACATCTTTTTTGCCTTTTGCAAATTAAGCGTTGTAAATACCGCCAATGCTCGTTTTAGCTGTTTCTGAGTTAGCAGATGGAACTCTTTTAGCTCCAGCGTGCCTTCTGGCGAGAACTCGTAACCCGATTGCAGCCACCACTCTGCCCTTTGGGCAAGATTTTTTGATACGATATCGGCTACCTGCTCAAACTCCTTTGTGGCATACATAATTTGGAAAGCCTCCTGTATGTGCGTTTCCTTAATATCCTGTCGGGTTAGCTCTATTAGGTAGCTGTTTATTTGGTCGCGAAGGCTATCAACCATCTTTTCTGAACGGGAAATTCGCTTAAGCGGTTCGGCATCTTTAGATGTGAATGGGGTAATAATATCGTCAACCATTTGCTGCACTAGTTGTCCCATCTCAATTACCTCCTGCTTTGCTACGTTTAGGGCCATGGCCGGGGAACCAAGTAGATTGCGGTCAAGGTGCTTAGCCTTATACTCTGGTTTTTTAGACCTTTCTTTTGGTGTAATGCGCTCAATAAACGCAGCGTAACGCATGGAGAAGGGCAGAACAACTAGCGTTATAAGAACATTGAAAACGGTATGTGCATTGGCAATTTCACGAGGGATACTAGTAATAGTGCTGGTTCCATCGGGGGTTGTTATGTACCTTATTAACCAAGCAAAAGGGTCAATGAGTCCCACAAGTAAAAGAATACCAAATACCTTAAAGATGGAGTAGGCTAGGGCAACTTTCTTTGCCTCGCGGCCTGCTCCAATCGATGCTAATATACTGGTTACAGTTGTGCCAAGGTTTGCTCCAAGCAAAAGGGGTATAGCCGACTCTAACGATAGCAGTCCCTGTGTTGCTAGGGTAAGCATTATGCCAATAAAGGCAGCGCTACTTTGTATAAGCGCAGTGAATAGAGTACCCGCTAAAATACCAAGTAGCGGGCGCTCAAGGTGCGATAGTATCTCAATGAACGGATCGTATGAGCGTAGCGGCGACATGGCCTGCGACATGATATACATCCCGTAAAACAGGATACCAAAGCCCATAACAGCCTCGCCTGAGCTACGAAGCCCCTCGCGCTTGCTGAAGGTGTATATACCAAAGCCTAGCGCAACAACCAGTAGGGAGTAATCGGAAAGATTAAAAGCAATAAGCTGTACAGTGATTGTGGTACCAATGGCTGCGCCAAAAATCATCCCAATGGTCTTTTCAAAAGGGAGCAGCCCTGAGCGAACAAAACCAAGAATCATAACCGTAGTGGCACTGCTACTTTGCGTAATAAGCGTCATTAGTGCACCAAAAACAGTTCCTCTAAGGCTGGTTTTGTTCATTGTACCAAGTATGCTGCGTATTTTATTTCCAGAGCTTTGGCGTAGCCCTTTGCTCATGGCGTTTATTCCAAGAAGGAAAAGGGCTAATCCGCCCAAAAGGCCAACAACAAGCATTGTTAACCAGTTTGATTTACGCGCTGATGCTGTGAATAGGGCTACTTGGTTAGGTATAGAGCTCTTTACTCCAGCAGAAACGATGTATTCACCCTCTGTATCGCCAAGGAAAATAGTGGTATGAGCTTGCCCCAAGCTATCGGTAACGGTGCTATAGGTTGTGAGGCGCTGTCCTTTGGCTTTATCTGGCCATGAGGTTATGGTAAAGTACACCTCTGCTCGGCTAATAGCGTTACCCAGCGTATCGGTAACCTGAACTACAAAAGGGCGGTTAGTACTACTCTTTACGTTGCTAAACTGCCTATTACCGTTTAGCTTGTTCTTATCTATGGGATACCTTTTTATAACCCAGGGCTGAGGCGATAGTTGTGGCTCAATACCATTGCTGTGCAAAGGGAATAGTAATCCCCATGCAAGAAAGGCTACTAGGGCAAATGCTTTTGCTATGGATATGCCATGTTTATGCATGACGTGAAGCGTTAATCGTGAGACAAGAGGGGTGAGACGTGAGACAAATTGGGCTCTGCCAAAATCATATATCTCCTTTAACTTTTAATCTCGCCTAAGGGCTGCTTGCCTTCTCGTTATAGCCGAGACAAGCTGACCTCAGGCGAGGAGACAAGCTCTTTAACCTTTACTTTTTCCTTTACCCTTCCATTTCCGCAATGGGGCGGTTTATAAACGCAATAAGGGGATTCATTACCCTGTACATATCAAGGGCTTGTTCAAGTAGTGTGTCGCTACACATCTCATCGTTGCTCATTGGGCGGTGAGGCGATATGTGCTTAAGCTTTAGGTACTCGGCCACTGGTGACTCCTTGCTAAAACCCTGAGGGACGCGTTTTAGCGTTTCGTCGGCAAAAAACGAGAAGGTTTTGGCAAACTTAGGCTCGTTTACGATTGCAAGGAATTCATCGGAATAAGTATCCATATCCTCCCTTATCTCCTTCATTACTGCTGGTTGTGCCATGTAAATTCCTCCCGATACAAATGAGCCTTCGGGCTCGGTATGGAAGTAGTATCCGGCATAGGAACCCTTTCGTCCCGCCTTGGTAATGTAAGCCCCCATGTTGGTTTTGTAGGGCTCTTTATTGTGCGAGAAACGCACATCGCGGTATATGCGGAAAACGCAATCCTTTGGTTCTATGGAGCCAATGGTGCTATCAAACTCCTTTATACCAATAATTAGCTTACCCACAAAGGCTTCGAACTGTGACTTTGCCTCTAGGTACTCACTCTTATTATCGGTAAACCAATCTCTATTATTGTTGGCTTTTAGCGAGGTTAAAAAGTTGAGGGTAGTTTTAAGCATCTCTATGAAAGTTTATTATAACTTAACATCTAATTATATTTTCAAGTGGCAAGTTAGCTTTTAAAAGGCTAAATCCCTCTCAAATTATTTGTAGTATTAGCATGAGTTTACTAACCAGCATTTTACATTTTTTTGCTTAGCAAACCTAAGTACTAGACCCTACAAATGTGGGAGGCTAAACTAAACCTTTGTACAAGTAATGTATCATAATGAAAAATTAAAAACTCCATGATTACATATAAAACCCAATTTGCAGTAGCGCTGCTGGTTGCTGCTGTAATTGTTTCGTCGTGTGGTGAATCAAATCAAAAAAAGAGTGTGCGCCAGAGTTCTAGGGCAGCAACACCTGTTGAGGCAATTGTTGTGAGCACTGCTGAAACATCAAATACCCTTGAGGTAACTGGTTCTATAGAGGCTAACGAGGAGGTGTTGCTTATGCCAGAATCGGCAGGAAAGCTTATTGATGTTTTTTTTACCGAGGGGCAGCCGGTTAGCAAGGGGCAGCTGCTAGCGCAGCTAAATAGTAGCGAGGTAAAGGCAAGACTTATGCGCCTTAAATTGGATGAGAAGCTTGCGCTTGATGAGGAGTCTCGTAAGAAGCACCTACTGGACATAGATGCCATTAGCCAGCAAGAGTACGATATTGCTAAAAATAAGCTGGATGGTTTAAGGGCTGATATAAATGCAACCGAAGCTCAAATTGCTAAGCTAGAAGTTAGGGCTCCATTTAGTGGAACAATAGGGTTACGCTATGTTAGTCCAGGTGCATTTGTATCTACATCAACGGCGTTAGCTACACTAACTCAATCCAATCCAGTAAAAGTTCGATTTGCAATTCCTGAGCGTTACATTCCGGTATTTAACAAGAAACAACCGGTTAGCTTTTCCATAACTGGGAGTTCTAAAAGTTATAGTGCAAAGGTTTATGCCACAGAATCGAGAATAGACGCACAAACCAGAGCGGTAATGGTAAAAGCACATGCCGACAACAGCAAGGGGGAGCTTGTTCCAGGCTCATTTGCCAGAGTATCGCTGGTGTTCGATAAAAGCTACGGAACCATTATGGTTCCTCCCAACGCCCTTGTTCCTGAGATTAAGGGACAAAAGGTTTTTCTGTTTAAGGGCGGTAAAGCAATAGAGCAAATAGTGGAAACAGGCGTTAGAACGGGTACCTATGTTGAGGTTTTAAGCGGGCTTAATGTTGGCGATACGGTTATTACTACGGGTCTAAATCAAATACGCAATGGCCTTCCCGTGCAGGTTAACGTTGTAACCTTTAATTCGGAACGCTAAGCCATGAGTTTATCATCAATAAGTATTAATAGACCCGTTCTATCAACGGTAATGTCTATTGCCATTGTAATCTTTGGCATAATTGGGTTCTCTTATTTAGGCGTGCGTGAGTTTCCCAGTGTTGATCCTCCCATTGTAAGCGTTAGCGCATCGTACGTTGGTGCTAACGCCAACGTTATGGAGGAGCAGGTAACAGAACCACTTGAGGAGGCCATTAATGGCATTGCTGGTATAAAATCAATTACCTCAACCAGTAGCGATGGCCGCACTCGTATATCGGTGGAGTTTGAACTAGGGGTTGATATGGAGGCTGCCGCAAACGATGTGCGCGACAAGGTAAGCCAGGCCATTAGGCGGCTTCCGCCCGACATTGATGCACCCATTGTATCAAAGGCCGATGCCGATGCCGAAACCATTATGGTTATTACCCTACAAAGTAACAAGCGCGATTTAATTAGCCTTTCCGAAATTGCCAACAACCTGTTTAAGGAGCGTTTGCAAACCACTCCAGGCGTATCTAGCATTGGTATTTGGGGAGAGAAGCGACCCTCCATGCGGCTTAACCTAGATCCCAATAAGCTTGCTGCTTACAGCATAACCCCATCCGATATTAAGTTAGCTTTAGGAAGGGAAAACATTGAGTTACCATCGGGTAGGGTTGAGGGCTACTACACCGATCTTAGCATTAGAACCCTTGGCCGATTGGAGACCGAAGAGGAGTTTAACAACCTAATTATAAAGGTTGTTAATGGCATGCCCATTAAGATTAAGGATGTGGGGCAAGCCGTTATTACCCCAGAGAATGAACGTACCCTAATGCGTGGTAACAACGGGTTGCCTATGGTTGGCATTGCCCTTACGCCACTTCCTGGCGCTAACTATATATCCATAGCCGATGCGGTTTACGATAAGCTTGACGATATTAAGCGCGATGCACCCGAGGATATAAACGTTGGCATTGCATTAGATACTACCACATCTATACGTAAGGCAATATCGGAGGTGCAAGAAACGGTATTACTTGCGTTTATACTGGTTATTGTGGTAATATTTGTATTCCTGCGTAGCTGGCGAACCACCCTTATACCCATGGTAGCAATTCCCATTTCGCTAATTGGCTCATTCTTTATAATGTACGTTGCTGGTTTTACCATTAATGTGCTAACCCTACTGGGCATTGTGCTAGCAACAGGTTTGGTTGTTGACGATGCCATTGTGGTACTGGAGAATATCTACTCCAAGGTTGAAGCGGGAATGGATAGGTTTAAGGCTGGCCACGAGGGTATTAAGGAGATATTCTTTGCCGTAATCTCCACCACAGTTGCTCTTGTTGCCGTATTCCTTCCCATTGTATTCCTTGAGGGGATAACAGGTCGCTTGTTCCGTGAGTTTGGTATTGTGGTAACCGGAGCGGTAATCATATCTTCCTTTGTATCGCTTACGCTTACTCCAATGATGAGTACCCGAATACTAGGCCATAAACCGCGCGAGGGATGGTTTGCCCGCACAATGGGTAGGTTCTTTGAGCGTATGGCTGTTAGCTACAAAGCATCGTTAACCACTTTTGTAAGTAGAAGGTGGTTAGCCATAGTCATTATGGTGGCATCGGTGGTGCTTATACTAGGGGTGGGGAGCCAAGTTCCCTCGGAACTTGCACCATTAGAGGATAAAAGCAGGCTTAACATAATTGCTACAGCTCCAGAGGGTACGTCGTTCGAGTTAATGGATACCTACATTAATAAGATTATTGAGTATGTTGATACAATTCCCGAGAAGACAGAGATTACAGCGCTTACCTCTCCCGGTTGGATGGGAACAAACTCGGGCTTTGTAAGGTTATTGCTAACTGAACCCAACGAGAGGAGCAAATCGCAGCAGGAACTGGCCGACGAGATTTCGGAATTCCTAAAGAAGAATAACCTTGCCCGCTCATTTGTTGTGCAGGATCAAACCATTAGGGCTGGCCGTGGTGGCGGTTTACCTGTACAATTTGTGGTTCAGGCAACCGATTTTGATAAGCTTAAGGCGGTTATCCCCGAGTTTATGGCCAAGGCGCAGTCCGATGATAGGTTCCAAGTGGTTGACCTAAACCTGAAGTTCAACAAACCAGAGCTGCAGCTAAGCATTGATAGGGACAAGGCTCGTGCATCGGGAATTACAGCCTACGATATTGCAGAGGCGCTTCAGCTTTACTTTAGCGGCCAGCGCTATGGCTACTTTATTCGGAATGGTAAGCAGTACTACGTTATTGGATTGGCCATGCGCCAGTTTAGGGACGAACCCTCAGATCTATCGGGTATATACCTCCGCAACAACACAGGGCAGCTTATAGACCTTGGTAGTATTGTTTCCTTTTCCGAGGCCAGTACACCTCCACAGCTTTATCGGTACAACCGTTATGTATCGGCAACGTTTAGCGCATCAACAGCACCAGGCGTTACACTTGGGCAGGGTATTGCGGCCATGCGCGAGATTGCCGACCAAACTCTCGACGAGACCTTTAGCACAACGCTTACGGGGACATCGGAGCAGTTTGAGGAGAGTTCCAACAGCCTTGTGTTTGCCTTTGTTCTGGCGCTAGTGCTTATTTACCTAGTACTCTCGGCACAGTTTGAGAGCTTCCGCGACCCACTTATTATTATGTTCACCGTGCCATTGGCGCTTGCTGGTGCAGTAATGTCACTCTACCTTTTTGGGCATACCATGAATATCTTTAGCCAAATTGGTATTATTGTTCTGGTGGGTATAGTTACCAAAAACGGTATTCTTATAGTTGAGTTTGCCAACCAGAAAAAACAAGCTGGGTTGGAAAGAACACAAGCGGTTATTGATGCCGCAGCGCAAAGGCTACGCCCCATTCTTATGACCAGCCTTGCTACCATTTTTGGTGCACTACCCATTGCCCTTGCTCTGGGTGCCGCAGCTAAAAGCCGCGTGCCAATGGGTATTACCATTATTGGCGGCTTGCTGTTCTCATTAGCACTTACGCTCTACGTTATTCCTGCGCTATACACCTACATATCTCGTAAACAGGCAAACATTAAGCACGATGAGGATTTTTCCAATGAATAGGGCATTACTAACCATTGTAGCCATTGTATGTAGCACCATTTTTACGGTTGCTCAAGATACGCTTACCCTATCGCAGGCCATTAAAATTGGGCTTGAAAAAAACTTTAGCATCCAATTGGCTCGCAACAGCTACTCCATTGCAAAGAATAATAATACCCTAGGTAATGCAGGAATGCTCCCTTGGGTTGAGGCGAATGGTGGATGGCGTCTCTCCTCCGATGAGACTGAACAAACCTTTAAAAGTGTAGGTACAACAACCGACAAAAGGGATGTAAACAACCTAAATGGCAATGTTCAGCTTAGGTGGACGCTGTTCGATGGCTTTTCCATGTTCGTTTCAAAGGAGATGCTTGGAAACCTACAGGCAATGGGCGAGCAGAGTCTGCAAATGGCTATAGAGAATGCGGTGGCCAGCATTGTAGTTGCGTACTATGATGTAACGGTGCAGCAGCAACTTGTTGAAAGCATTGCAAGCATAACCAAACTTAGCCACGAGAGGCTTTTTGTGGCCAAGGAGCGTCTTGCTATTGGCGACGGCAGTAGCTTGCAGGTTAGCCAAGCCGAAGTTGATCTTCTGTCCGACAGCACCAATCTGCTCAAGCAGCGTAATGCTGTTGTAGAAGCAAAACTATACTTAAACCAGCTGTTGGGGCGTAGCCCTCTAACGCCTTTCGAGGTAACTGGAACAATAGAAGCAGGTACGCTACTCTCCACAAATGATATGCTTAGCCAAATAATGCAGAACAACCGCAGCTTAGCTATAGAGAGGCTCCAGCTAAACAATAGCCAGCTAACCATAAAGGATATACAGAGTGGTAGGTATCCTCAGCTAAGTTTAACCTCGGGATACAATTTTAATAAGAGCAGCTACTCACCAGGCGATTTGGAAAGCACTAAAAGTTTTGGTCCTAGTATTGGGCTCACCGCATCGGTAACACTATTTAATGGCTTTAATGTATCGCGGAGTATAACCAATGCTCGCATTGCTGCCGAGAGCGAGGCCATAAGCCTAGAGCAGACAGAAATGCAGCTGCAAAGCCAATCGTTAAGCTATATAAACAGCTTTAACTTGGCCAAGATGCTTATGCAAACCGAGCAAACTGCGGTTAATCTAGCACAGAAAAATCTAGATATTGCTATGGAGAAGTATAAGCTAGGCTCCATTAGCGATATTGAGCTGCGCGACATGCAGAATCGGCTAATTGGGGCACAAGTACGTTACATCCAGGCTCAGATGCAGCTTATAAATGCAGAGGTGATGCTACAAACCCTATCGGGAACTATTATTAACCGATTTGAGAGCCTGCTTACTCAAGAATAGACCTTATTACTTCCAGAATAGATGCAGCAAGTCCTAGTGGGCTTGCTGCTTTTTGTTTTATTAATGATTATAACTTAACAAGTGATACTGCTGCCAAAATATTTTAATTTAGTATTGTTTGGATATGATATTGTGGCCACCTTATTTTCTGCTATTATTCTAGTTACATTCATTGTTATGCATTGAATATTACATGTTATCAGTTTTATAAACATCAGTTTAAATCGCTTATAAAAAATGGCAACCCTAATCAAGCAATTATCTAACGGTAGCATTGTTGAGTTTGATAGTGGCAGCTTTGACGAGTGGTGCGTTTACCTTACCACGAGCAACAAGCAGCGTAATGCACCACGCGACATAACGTACTTTACCATTCTAAAAAGTTTAGGGCAGAAACATGGTTGCAAGAGAATTTACAACGATTTTGTATCTATATACCAGCATACCAATAAATCAGTAAGCAGCGCGGTTCTTGAATTAATAACCCAAATCTCGCATGGCTACCTAGACGATAGTGAGGAAATTGAAACGTGGTTCACTGTAATATATGCAGGAATGGTTGCCGAGGAGAACAAGGAGAAGGCCGTACTCCGTAAGCGCATTAAAAGGTTAGGTATGCATCAGTTGCTAATGGATGGGCATACTCCAGAGTTTGCTGCAAACTTTAGCAAAGGGAAAAAATGGCGGGAACTGGATGCTATTATGAGGGAAAAGGGATTTTAGCTTTTGCAATGCTTTCCGTTCCTAATAGTTTGTGATGAGCAGCTCGTTTAGTTCCCCTCTTTTTTGGGCGTTGGAGTTTATTCTGCGTGTTGCTTTAACCCTACTTATGTTGAACTGTGCATACAGCTCGTCAAAAAAGCTACTGGAGTTTGGGCTGGTTCTTACATCGGAGTTACTTAGCATCCACTGGTAGCCTTTAGCGTCTAGCGCAGAGCAAAAGTGCTTGAGCCGTACCTGTTGATGGTCGTTAAAATCTGTTTTTGCGTAGGCGTTAAAGCTAGAGGTGCTGTTTAGCGGTTTGTAAGGGGGATCGAAGTAAAATAGGCTTTCACTTGATGCGTATTGCTCCGTTTGCTCAAAATCGCCACACAGTATATCCACCTTTTTTAGGATGTTGCTCACGGCTATTATGTTAGCAGAATCGCAGATTGTTGGCTTTTTATATGCACCCATGGGCACATTGAACTCATTGTTCCGGTTAACCCGGTACAGCCCATTAAAGCAGGTCCTGTTAAGGAAAATGAATAGTGCGGCATGTGTAACCTTATCCTTGGAGCGGGAGTTAAAATCATCGCGAATTTTGTAGTAGTACTCAGCCTTTTTTTGCTGATTATCGCCAAAGGAATAATAGTTTTCCTGTATGGCACCAAGCGTCCCAATTAGTTCTTTGGCATTTGCAGCTATTGCCTTGTAGGTTCCAATAAGATCCTCGTTCACATCGTTTATTACGGCTCTCTTGATGTTGGGATAAGTGCTGAGCATCCAAAAAAGAACAGCACCGCTGCCCACAAAGGGCTCAATGTACGTGTAGCCTCCATTGGCAAAGTTGGCGGGGAGCCTTTTCTCTATCTCGCCAATAAGCTGTGTTTTGCCTCCGGCCCACTTTAAAAATGGTTTTGCGCTGCTGGGTATGCTAATGCTCATTTATTACTGCTAATTTGTTTATTGGGCTATACAATACATAGCCGCCACTAAGTTCACAAAAATAGTGAACTTGATGATAGGTTGGGGGAATTGTTCTCGAAGCTTTTTCAGCAATCAAGTTTCTTAGTAGAAGCGAAGGGCTGCCATTGCATTTTGGCAGCCCTTGTTCTTTACTTTTTCGTTGAGTATAAGTTAAGTTTTAAATAGCCCGAAGGATCAACCGCCTCTCCATCTTTCCTTAGCTCAAAGTGTAGATGCGGACCAGTAGAAACCCCCGATTGCCCCATGTAGGCAATAAGTTCCCCGCGCTTTACTGTTTGGCCCTGCTTAGCAGCGTAACTGCTTAGCTGTGCATATAGCGATGAGAAGCCATTGGCATGGTCAATAACCAAGTACTTACCATAACCCTTAACCTCAACTATTTTGCTAATTACACCATCGGCAACGGCAAGTATTGGAGTGCCCTCTGGGCCAGCAACATCAATCCCTTTGTGCATTTTTTCTACCCGCTCTATTGGGTGTACTCTATTCCCATACCCCGAGGCGAAATAGATACCCTTATCAGCCTTAACTGGGAGAACAAATTCGGGATCGGTATTCCCTGGTGTAAGAGGGGGATGGTTACTGAGTAAATCCAACGGTGCTTTCTCAAACGAGAAGCTCATTAAAAGGATTGCCAGAACAGGCAATATTAGCGTAAGCTTAATATGTGCAAACCTTGATGTTCTTATTCTTGTCATCATTTTGATTCTTTTTAGGGTTAATGAAGATGCAAAGCCACTTGCAAGCGCATTGCTTAACCGGTTCTGAACACTTTGCAGCATGATATTCTGATAATCGATGCTGCAAACGCCGTTACGGAGGCAGTCCCTATCGGCAAGGTATTCGTGAACCTCAACAAACGCTTTTTTGTACAAGTAGATGAAAGGATTGAACCATAACAGAATCCTGATGATCTCAACAAGTAGTAAATCCAATGAGTGAAGCTGCTTGGCATGAGCCGCTTCGTGCATTAGAATTTTATCAGTATCACTGGCTCCTATGGCTTTGGGGCTCAGGAATACGTAATGAAAGAATGAGTAAGGTGATGATGTACTATCCGTTAGGACTAACTTCATTCCTTTTACTGATTTTACTTCATAGGCACTGCAACTTTTTATTAAACGTAACAGGTTTTGTACCACCCGAGCAAGAGATATTGCCACACCAACGATGTATGCAGCAAGCAGCATTGTAAGCCAGCTAACCGCCGATGCTTGCTTTGCAACAGCATCGCCAATTGGGTAATCGGGTTCCCAAAATATATCTGCGTTGTAGTAAGCTAATGGGTTTACCACTAGCGGTGCATTTACATTAAGGGTAATGCTAAGGGCTGGTAGTACAAGCGATAAGCACATGGCACATAGCAAGAAGAATCTATTCCTCTGATAAAAGGAATCACGGGACAGGAAAGCCCTGTAAAACAGGTAAAATCCGGCTAAGCAGATACTCACCTCCCAGATGTATTGAATACCGCTACTCATCGGCCTGTTGCTTTTTGCTTTGTATTTGCTCTTCAATTAGAGCCTTCATCTCTTCCAACTCTGTAAGTGAGAGATCCTGCTCCCGAGTAAAGAACGATGTGAACTTTTGCACCGAGTTGTTGAACAGGGAGCTAAAAACACCTCTCATGTACTCTCGGGTATAGGATTTTTTTGAGATCAACGGATAGTACTGGTTGGTTTTACCAAATATGGTGTAACCAATAAAGCCTTTTTTTACCAGCACCCGCACAACGGTGGCCACCGTTGTATTAGCCGGGCGAGGCTCTGGAAACTCATCTATGATATCCTTAAGGAATCCTTTCTCAAGCTTCCACAGGTACTGCATTACTTGTTCTTCTGCCTTGGTCAATTCTTTCATGCAACAAACCTACGACTATTTATTTAGTTGTACAACTATTTTTATAGTCGTTTTGTTTGCAAGGATGATTTTTGTAGTTAAATGGGTGTCTGTCAGTTTGAATAAATCATTATACCAGTTCATTACAGCGGTTTACGGCACCGTTGTTGGGCTATTCTTGCAGGCTCTTGCCTATTGTTCCTTCTATAGGGTAATGAACAAAAGAATGGTTAACCTTAAAAATGAAAACCTTACAATAAGCCGTCAGACTACAGAATACATTAAAAGGATGAAGTCTCTTTCCTTTCTTCTGATGATAGTTTGAACACTATTACCAAAATGCCTTAAACCTTGCTTAGTTCCTCAAGTAGTGCGGGTCGGTTGGAGTATTTTTTCCTAAAAAACGCAATTACTTCATTGGACTGTTTAGTTTATCCTCGTCTGCTGAGTATTCGTGCCAATAGCTATATTTGTTGATAGAATACTAAGTAATAGAACTGTGAGGTAGGTTTGGGTGAACAGAGCCTATATTCAGCCTCTTTTATTAAAAATTGCTAGCACATTATTTAAAACCAAAATAACAACACTATGTATTTTCAATTAGTTATACTCTTAGTATCAATGTTTTTTAGTTCTGCTAATGAAAACGTTCTTGTTATAGATAAAACAGATCGCACTCCCATTGCAGGTGTCGAAATTTTATCGGATGAGGGAAGTGTTTTGCTCAATACAGATTTAAACGGAATGTTCAATAAAAGCAGGCTTAAAGAAATTGGAATAAAACATATAATCCTATATAGTCCAGAGTATAAATTAATTGATTTTAAAACAGAGAATCTACCAGATACTATTTTTTTAGAAAAGAGAGAACCTATAGAGCTAGAAGGAGTGACTATAGTAAAATCAGCCAAAAAGGAAAAGTATTTTACGGTAAGGGGTTATGCAAGGAGTTGGAAATTAACTAATAATAAACTTTCGCGTTATGGTGATGCTATTATTGAATACCATATTCCGTATAAAAAATCAAATAACGATTTTGCAACAGGAATTAAAAACTACATTACAGAATACAGAACGTTTAAAATTGATAGCATCAAACAAAGGTCAAGAGTAGTAAGTATTTCTGCATACGATGGTTTTTTTGATTGTAGAATTCCCATACGTGATATTTTAGAGCGAACCAAAAGTTATAGGAATTACACTCTTGAGAACATTAAAGACAGTTTATACAATATCATAGAAGACAAAAGCATTGTTGGGATTGCTGTTTTAGCCAATAATAAATATCCTGCTAAAATAAATTTGGTAGAAGAGTTTCGTTCTGATGAAGTTAAAAAGAATATTTTTTGGAAGTTCTCTGGAGGAGAGAAGAATACTGAAGTATGGACAGGAGAAGGAGAGGAAAGGCATCCTCTTTACCTCTTTTATAACAAGAAATTTATTGTAAATACAAAATTGGGAAGTGCTTCAATTGAAGTTGTAAACGAAATCTTTATTGAAGATATAGTGATAAATGGAAATACTATACCCGATAAAAGTGTAAGACATATTGATATAGACCGCAGCTATTATAGCAACAATAAAAATTTGGAATTAAAACTTCTTGAGCATCCATTACCTTCTAATATTGAACAACAAATACGTACAACAACTGAAAACAAAAACAAGTTCAAATGATGGGCATAGTTG
>DHVO01000133.1 GCA_002412705.1 Bacteroidales bacterium UBA5206
TGTACAAGGAGATTGAGGCTCCGCTTGTTGAAGTTCTGGCCGAGATGGAGCTTACCGGAGTTAGAATTGACTCCGACAGTCTTAACGAGTTTGGCAAATCTCTTAACGCCGAACTTATTAACCTTGACAACGAGATAAAGGAGCTGGCTCAAACCCCCGACCTAAACATATCGTCGCCCAAGCAGCTTGGCGAGGTGCTATTTGAGAAACTCAAAATTGCCTCGGACGTTAAGATGACCAAAACAAAGCAGTACTCAACTAGCGAAGAGGAGCTGCTAAAGTATAAGGATAAGCACCCAATTATTGATAAGATATTGGAGTTCCGCTCCATAAAAAAACTCTTATCAACCTACATTGAGGCGCTACCTGCACTGGTAAGCCCAAAAACGGGACGCATACACGCATCGTTTAACCAAGCAGTTGCTGCAACCGGTAGGTTAAGTTCCAATAATCCTAACCTGCAAAACATCCCCATTCGCGAGGAGCGCGGCAGGGAAATACGCAAAGCGTTTATCCCATCCGATGATAACCACATTATCCTATCGGCCGACTACTCGCAAATTGAGCTAAGGCTTATGGCTCACATGAGCCAAGACCCATCGCTTTGCGAAGCATTCCTCAACAACGAGGATATTCATACAGCAACCGCAGCCAAAATATTTAAGGTGCCCATTGCCGAGGTTACCCGCGAGCAGCGTAGCTCTGCAAAAACGGCAAACTTTGGAATGATATACGGCATATCGGCCTTTGGGCTTTCGCAGCGCCTAAACATCTCCCGTACCGAAGCCAAGGAACTAATTGACGGGTACTTTGGAACCTATACCGGAGTTAAGGCATACATGGATAGCTGCATTGCCAACGCGCGCGAAAAGGGCTACGTAACCACACTACTTGGCCGCAAGCGCTACCTTCCCGATATTAACTCCAACAACGGAACCGTGCGCGGACTTGCCGAGCGAAACGCCATTAACGCCCCAATTCAAGGCTCTGCTGCCGACATCATCAAGGTGGCCATGATTCGCATCAACAAACGCCTAAAGCAGGAAAATTTACAGTCGAAAATGATTATTCAGGTACACGACGAATTGGTGTTTGATGCTCTTAAAAGCGAGCTGCCCACTCTGCAGCAGCTTGTAAAGGAAGAGATGGAGGGTGCCATTAAGCTTTCGGTTCCGCTAATAGCAGAATCGGGTGTTGGCGACAACTGGTTAAAGGCTCATTAGTAATGAGCCTTTTTACTTTGCCAATATCCAGCTAATGGCAAGGTAAACCAACGGCAATGTAATAATGCTTAGGATGGTTGTTACCATAAGGTTTGAGGTTGCCAATTTATAGTCGGCACCATATCGTCTAGATAGCACTACAACTATTGTTTGGGCAGGCATTGCCGCTTGCAGACCAATAACCAGAATGGCAATTGGGTCGAAGGAGATGTTTAGCCCATTTAGCGCAAAAACGTAAAGCGCAACCATTAGCACAGGCATAAAAAGGAGCTTTACTAGCGATAGTACATAAACACTCAGCTGCTTAAATGCTGTAGTAAAATCCATCCCAACCAGTATTGCCCCTATGTAAACCATGGATAATGGGCTTGTGGCCTTACCCAAGGCAGAGAAAGCGGTATCGAGCCTAAAATCGACCTTAATACCCACCAGCATCACAACACCTCCAACAAAAAGTGCAATGGTGTTGATGTTTAGCAAACTCTTAATTCCCTTCTTCTCCGTTCCACGGCTAAGTGCATAAACCCCATAAGTAAACGTAATGGTATTTGATGCCAACTGGTATATGGCACCATAAAAAATTCCCCGTCCATCGGGGAATAGCGCATCTAGTAAAGGGAAACCAAGGAACACAATATTCCCGAACATTGTGTGCAGGGTATGCACCACCCTTTGGGGCTGCTCAAGCCCAAGTACCCTTGATGATACTCGCCCAGCTACATGCAAAAGGGCAAGGTTAACAAAGGCCAGAATAAAGACGATAATACTACCCCTTGCCAGCTCTGGCGAGAAATCCATTTTGGCAAAGGTGGAAAATATAAGAAAGGGAAGGGTAACCTCTATAACAATCTTAGCTAACGCATCGCGTCCCTCGTCCGATAGTACATTAAATCGCTTTGCGATATATCCAACAAGAATAAGAACACCAAAAATGAGCAGCTGATTGATTATTATAGAGGTTGCCATTTAGAATTGGATTAGACTCAATATCTGAACCAGAATAATAAGCACTACCATAGCAATTGGGTAAACTGCGGCATATGAAGTGCTGGGAACGTTGCTGTTGGTCATAGAGTCGCAAGCAGCCAAACCTGGAGTACTGGTCATACCTCCAGTAATGGTTCCCAATAGGTGCAGAATGTTCAACTTGTAAACATACCTACCAATAATGGCTGCAACAATCATAGGGATAAGCGTTATTGCTGCACCAATAAATAGCAGCTGCAAACCAGCCGTTTGTACCGTTTCAACCAAATGTGCACCAGCGCTTGTACCCACCCCAGTAAGGAAAAGAAGTAATCCCATTTGACGCAACAGCTGATTGGCCGAACCAGTCATGGTCCAAACAACAGGACCTGTACGGCCAATGCTACTTAAAAGGATAGCAACAAGCAGAATACCGCCACTCAAACCAAGGCTAAAGGTAAAGTTTCCAGGGAACGACAGCTGAAGCTGTCCAGCAAGAATACCCAAAACAATACCCGCTGCAATTGGGAAGAAATCGGTATCGGACAATCCCTGATCGTTGTTACCAAGCAGCGCAACAATCTGCTTCATATCCTCCTTACGACAGGCAACCAGTAGCTTATCACCAAATTTAACCTGCAGATTGGGAGATGGAGCAATATCAATACCGCTTCGCCTTATTCTAGTAATAACGGCGTTGTACGACTGATGCAGGTTAAGCTCATCCAAGGTACGGTTAACCACCTCGGTATTTGTTACCAGCACCGATTGCACTTCGTACTCTTTTCCTAGGTTAATATCCTCGTCAACAACAGGCCCAATAAGCAAAGCAAAGCGCTTAAGCGAATCCTCGGTACCAACGGCTCTTAGAATATCACCCTGATGCAGTATGGTTTCGGGAGATGGAGTAAAAGCATCCTCAACATGTTTTACCCTTGATATGGTTGCACCAGTCATGGTTCTAACGCGTAAATCCCTCAACGTTCTACCAAAAACGGTATGGTTATCAACCCTAAAATGCTTATGCACCATCACAGGATAGCTCTTAAGCAGCTCATTCTCGATACTTTCTGTCTCCTTTTTGATATTGGCACGAAGTAGCTTGGGCAGAATTTTCACAAACAGAATAACCCCTACAACCCCAAAAGGATAAGCAATACCATACCCTATTGATGCTAAAGGCGATGCTGTTGTTTCAATGGCAACCGTTAAACCGGGAGTAGATGTTAACGCGCCGCACAAAATTCCCACAGCAATAGCCGAGTCGAGGTTAAGGAAATACATAAACGCCAGAGTTGATAGGCCTCCAGCAATAATAATAACCGACGCCACAACAGCCAGCTCCCTTCCGTTTTTCCTAAATGAGTCGAAAAAACCAGGACCCGCTTGGATGCCTACGGTAAAGATGAATAGAACCATGCCTATCTTTTCAATAATAGGTGGCATCTCCGTACCATAATGACCAAAAACCAAAGCAACAAATATAACAGCCGACACATCAAACGAAATCCCTAAGAATTTGATTCGGCCCAGAAGAAAGCCAATACAAATAATTAGGAATAGTGCAAAAACAGGATTGGTTAGTATCTCCATATAAAGTAGAGTATTTAGATATGGACAAAGGTACCTAAAATGAAATGAGCATGTACCCAGTAACCTGTGTCATAAAACAGGTTTGCTAGACCAACGGCTAAATGCCTAAATTTCTGCAATTTAAAAAAGAGACAAACGCGCTGCGATATTTTTTTAGCATAATTGCGTGTTTTTTTAGGTTGCCAATTCTAGAAATTCAAAAAAATCCTTAAAATTGCATTATAACGAACCGTATAAAGCAATTGTTAATCAAAGTATTAACCAACCAAATGACTGGGTATTATTTTAACAAGGCCTGAAATGAAAGCAAAAAAGGAAACAAAGAAAGCTGGTAAAAGCAATTTCTACGAATCCGATGAGTCACAAAAGACGCGCAAGCTCAAACCTGTTAAAAAGGAGAAAAATCAAAAACGTTCGATATTTCAAGAGATAGATGAGCTTGAAGATATCGATTACAAGGACATGGTTTTTGATGA
>DHVO01000116.1 GCA_002412705.1 Bacteroidales bacterium UBA5206
TATTTAACCAAGTTGGCTATAGCACAGGTGGTGCTACAGGTAGCGTAAAGGACTACTACAACGAGAACTCTTACGGTCAGTTTAACCTTACCGTTGATGTTTTTGGTCCATACACAGCAAGCCAAAACATGTCGTACTATGGTGCAAACGATTCTTATGGTAATGATGTTCGTCCCCGCGAGCTTGTTACCGAGGCCATTAATATGGCAGACGGATCTGCTAACTTTGCAAACTACGATAACGATGGCGATGGCGCCGTTGATGGCGTTTACGTTATCTACGCTGGTTATGGTGAAGAAGCGGGTGGTGGCGACAACTGTATTTGGGCTCACGCTTGGAATATTTCTACACTTGTTAAGGATGGCAAATCTATTTCAAAGTACTCTTGCTCTGCTGAGCTTAGGGGCAACTCGGGATCAACTCTTACAGCTATTGGCGTAATTTGCCACGAGTTTGGTCACGTTCTTGGTGCTCCAGATTACTATGACACAAACTACAGCACTGGTGGTCAGTTTGACGGAACTGGTTACTGGGATATGATGGCTGCTGGTTCATGGAATAATAATGGTGTTACTCCTGCTCATCACAATGCATTTACAAAATGTATGATTTATGGTTGGGCAACGCCAACAACCCTAACATCGGCTGCAAATATTACACTTAATAATGCCGAGGAGAACAGCAATAGCTTCTATAGGATTAATACTACAACAAGTGGTGAGTATTACTTGATAGAAAATCGTGAGAAGCACTTATTTGATGCCTATATTCCTGGTAGCGGTATGATGATATACCATGTACATAGTGGTGTTATGTCTGCTGCATCGTCAAATAATATCAATGCTACTTATCCTCAAAAGATGTATCCTGTATGCGCAAGTGCAACTTCTAACCCAGGATCTACTGCTGCTACCTATGGTTCTATTAACTCAGCAGGTTGTCCATGGCCAGGTACTAGCAACAAAACATCTTATACCGATGCTACTACACCTAACATGAAGTCTTGGGCTGGAGCAAACACAGGTAAGCCAATTACCAATATTGCTCGTAATGCAACGGCTAAAACCGTTTCNNTCCATCAACACCAACAGGTCTTGCTACCTCTGCCATTACCAGCAGCAGCGCAACCCTTACCTGGACTGCCGCAACCGGCGCTTCATCTTACGATGTACAGGTTCGCCCACAGGGTGGCAGCTGGACTACCTACAACACCAGCTCAAACAGCTACAGCCTAAGCGGCCTAAGCTCTGCTACCACCTACGAGTGGCAGGTACGCGCTACCAACAGCGCCGGTTCAAGCAGCTACTCATCATACATATCGTTTACAACAACCACCGTAGTGGCTACCTACTGCACCTCCAAGGGCAACACCTACAGCGACGAGTGGATAAGCAGCGTGGTAGTGGGCTCGTTCAGCAACAGCTCGGCTGCCGCAGGCTACACGGACTTCACCTCGAAGACCATCACCATGACCGTGGGCACGGCGTACAGCGTAACGCTAACCCCAGGCTTTGGCGGCTCATCGTACGCCGAGGGCTGGAGAATCTGGGTTGACCTGAACAACGATAAGGACTTTGACGATGCCGGCGAGCTGGTATTCGCGCCAACGGCCACCAGCAAAACGGCTGTAACGGGCAGCATTACCATCCCAGCGGGAACCGCAACGGGCACTACCCGCATGCGCGTTAGCATGAAGTACAACGGGTTCCCAACAGCGTGTGAGACCTTCAGCTACGGCGAGGTAGAGGACTACACCGTGAGCATCGTTGCCGGACAGGTTACCCCACCAGCAACCCCAACGGGATTGGCCACCTCCAGCATCACCACCAGCAGCGCAACCCTATCGTGGAGCGCATCAACAGGNNTCAACCAGCTACAGCCTAAGCGGCCTAGCAGCGGCAACCACCTACGAGTGGCAGGTACGCGCAAACAACGCAAACGGCTCCAGCAGCTACGCTACCGCAATCTCGTTCACAACCCAGTCGGTAAGCCTAACCTACTGCACCTCCAAGGGCAGCAACTCCAGCTACGAGTGGATTGACCTAGTGCAGTTTGCAGGTATCGATCGTACCTCAGGTAATGATGGTGGCTATAAGGATATGACCAGCATGGTGGCCAGCGTGGCACCGGGTGGCAGCTACACCATCTACTTCAGCGCAGGGTTCAAGAGCTCATCGTACACCGAGTACTGGGCTGTATGGATTGACTTCAACCAGAACGGCACCTTTGATGCAGACGAGAAGGTGGCAACCGGCTCATCATCGAGCAGCGCCACGCTATCGGCAACTGTTGCTATCCCATCCACCGCACTACTGGGCAACACCCGCATGCGCGTGAGCATGAAGTACAACGCGGCGCAAACCGCTTGCGAGAGCTTTAGCTACGGTGAGGTTGAGGATTATACCGTAAATGTTTCTGATAACCGTAACGACTATAACAACAATCCTTTTGCAGAGGAATTGGGTAATGATGCTGTTGAGGTTTACACTATCTATCCTAATCCAGCAACCGATAGGCTTGTTGTTTCCCTAAAAGGTATTGAGGGTGAGGTTTCACTAAGAATCTACGACCTACAGGGTCGTCTGGTTAAGGAAACCACGCTAAATAACTTCGATACCGAGATCAACGTGGACGATTTGGCTAAGGGTGTTTACATTATCTCCGTTGATGAAGAGAAGATGCCGATCAACAAGCGTTTTGTTAAGATGTAGTTACTTCTCTGGCCAGTAAAGCAAGAAAAGGCTCGGGGGTTATCCTCCGAGCCTTTTTATCAATTTGTAAAATGAAATGCTTTCTGGTATTTACATGCCTTTTTAGCAAAAAGCTGTTTTGTAGTCTTGTAGCAGAATCAACCCCTATTTATTACCTACTACTAAACATAAAACACTATACACCAAAAACTAACCCTATCCCTTAATGGCTTCAATAACATCGTTAGCAATCTGTGTTCCCTGCTTTATTCTATCGCTCATTCCAATGCCATCGCGTAGGTTTCCTGCTATGTACAACCCTGGATATTGGTTTTGCAGCTGGTTTACCATTTCTAGCCTATCGCCAGTGCTTGCACCGTATTGGGGTATGGCGTGTGTATAACGGAATACGCGTATTAGGTCGGGTTTTACCTCATTAAGGCCAAGCATATCCTTTAGGTCTGGGATAAGGGCATTAAATAGCTCTTCGTCGGTAAGCGCGGTTATCTCAGGATTTCTAAATCCACCTGTAAATACCGACAGCAGAGCGCCACCCTCTGGTGCCCTATTGGTTAGGAACGATGAAGGGAACAAAACCCCCAGCACTTTACGCTTCTCCTTTGAGGGAACTAGCCCGCCAAAAGCGTTTATTGAGTGCCCTTCCCATTTTTTAAACCCTAGCGATAGCTGGGCAACTCTAGCGTAAAGCAGGTTGTCGATAACCGATTTTTGCCAGTCCGATAGGAACGTAAAGGTTTCTGGTAGGGCATAGGAGCCAATGGTGGTGATTACTTTAGATGAGGTTATGTTTACGCTGCCATCGGGGGTTGATAAGGTGTATTTGCCCTCAAAATCAACCTTCAGATCCTTGCAGCTTAGGGCAATATTCTCATTGCCAACCTCTTTTCCAAGTGCATTGATAAGGTTGCTAAGTCCATTTTTAATGGAGAAGACCTCTTTTGTTGCCTTCTTATCGCGATCGCTTTTGGGCTCTTTTGCCTTTTTTATTGCTCCACCAATAAAGCTGCCATAGCTTTGCTCCAAGTTGTATAGTTTTGGTAGGGCGTATTTGGGAACTAGGTACGATGGGTCGCCTGCGTAAATACCCAAAATAAATGGGTCTATGGCGTAGTCTAAAAAGCTTTTACCCATGCGGCGAAGCACTAGCTCCGCAAGCGTTTCGTGAGGATTTGTTCCTGGCTTGCGGAAGGGTTCTCCAAGTATGCGCAGCTTGTCGGCAAAGGAAAATAGGGGGGTTGTTACACCCGATAGTAATCCAGAGGGTAGGGCAACCCAGCGCTTGCCTTTCCATATAAGCCGCTTTTTTGCTTGTGCGTTAGCAATCTCTAGTTGGCAGCTGTGCGATAGTGCTTCAATTAGCTCTGCCGCTTCGGGCGACGATAGTACCCCAGTGTTGGGACCTGTTTCGTAGGTAAAACCATCGTGATGCTCGGAGTGTATTACTCCACCAATGCGCGATTGCTGCTCAAGAACAATAAAGTTTACTCCTGCTTTTTTTAGGTAGTAAGCCGTTGTTAAACCTGTTAAACCTGCGCCAATAATGGCAACATCAAAATGCTTGTTTGTAATGCTCATTTTAAACCGTTTTTGAGTAGGTCTTGTTCTCTCTGTTTAAAGGATCAAAGCATGCTGCTATGTTCCTCACAAAGAATCGGCCTGTGTTAGTAACAACCAACCCGTTGTCGGTTTGTTCTATTATGGAATCTGCTTCAAGGTTATTTAGCTCATCGGGGGCGTTACGTGCTTGTTGCTTTGCTTGCTGAGTAGTAATGCCAATTTTTGCTGATATGTTATCCCAGCTAAATCGGAGGTTGCACATAATCTCATTAATTACCTCGCGTACGGTAATGTCCTGTATCGATAGCTTGTAGCCCCTTTCTATTGGGAGGTTCCCGCTGTTTATGCTGCTAATGTATGTGGTAACATTTTTTGTATTCTGGGCATATGCCGTATGCAGCTGGCTAATTGCCGAAGCGCCAAAAGCAAGAACCTGCCCGGTGGTTCGTTTGGTGCAGTAACCCTGGAAGTTACGGTGCAGCTCATGCTTCTCAATGGCCGAGCCCAGCTCATCGGTTGGCAGCGCAAAGTGATCAAAGCCTATGGCAAGGTACCCAGCGGCAGTAATCTTATTGTAGGCAAGCTCAAGTAGATGTAGCTTAGTTTCGGCATCGGGCATTGGGTATTTTTCCAGCCCCTTTTGGTTTGGGTTGATATTGGGTAGGTGCGCATAGGAGAAGGTCACAAGTCTATTGGGTCTAATGGCCAGCGCAATATCTAGCGTTTGGCTAAACTGCTCAACGTTTTGTAGCGGTAGCCCGTAAATAAGGTCGATGTTTACAGTAGCTTTACCATCCCTACGTATGTGGTTAACCAAATCGGCAACAGGAATTTCTGGTATTTCGCGCTTAACGGCATTAAGCACCTCGTGCGAAAAATCCTGAACACCAAGGCTAAAGCGGTTAAAGCCAAGGTCTATAAGCTTGTCTATGTATTGGTAGTCTAGGTATGCAGGGTTACACTCAATGGCTACTTCGGGTTCTGGAATAAAGGTGTAGAGGCTGTGAATAAGCTCCATGATATCGGCAATTTGCTCTGCCGTTAAAAAGTTTGGGGTTCCGCCGCCCCAGTGTATTTGCGATACGCTACGGGTTTGCCTATCAACCAAATCGGCCATAAGCCTAATTTCCTTCTTTAGCGCCTGAAGGTAGCTGGATACAAGTTCCTGATCTCTGGTTATGTGTGTGTTACATCCGCAGTAAAAGCATTTGTGGGCACAGAATGGGATGTGGACGTATAGCGATATGTTGCTTTCCCCTTCGCTATTCGATTGCTCCAGCGATTCTCTAAAATCGGCCTCGGTAAACTGCTGGTGGAAAAAGTTTGCTGGCGGATAGCTAGTGTACCTTGGTATGGCTTGATTATACTTGTCGATTAAATGCTTTGCTATTAACATGATGCTTTCTGTTTCCTGTTGGGTTAACAACAATTTCGTTTATGTAATTAGGTTGTTAAGTACTACTCCTGTGTGTCGCAATGTAGCGCTTTAGAGTCGTAGGTAAAATACACTACAGCGATAACGCAGCAGGCAATAATGGCTTCAATGCCAAATAGGCCATGGTAGCCAATGGTGTCGGCAATTTTTCCACTCATAACTGCGATAATAAGGCTACTAAGGTGCGTTATAACTATCTGTACGGTGAAATCGGTTCCCTCGCGACCCGGACGAACAATGTCCATGCTCACTGTGTATATTGCTACCGACGACATGCCGTAAGCAGCCCAAACCAGAGCAACGCCAATGTACAAGTGGTATAGCTCAACAGTTCCCGTTGATATTATATAAAAGAATAGCGATGCAATAGCACTAAGCGATGAAAATATCAGCAGGCTTGGCTTGCGCCCAATACGCTTAATAATATATCCTCCCAAAAGCGCAAAGCACGATGCCAGCGCTGTGCCAAATATACCCGATACAAACCCAATTTGCTTAACGGAGTATCCAAGGTCAACCATAAAGGGTTTTTGCATGGATAGCACTCCAATAATACCCGAGTAGATGGTAAAGAGCATTATCACCCTTTTCCACACCCCTTTGCGTGCAAAAAAGGTGAATGAGTCAACTATCTTAACCTTTTTTATGCGGCGCTTTGCCTGTTGGTGCTCGCCAATTTTGGGTTTGTAAACCATTACGGGTATTAGCGCAATGGTTACAAAAGCAGCCAGTCCCACAAGTAAGCCGCGCCATCCAAGGTAGTGGTACGCAATTAGCAATACTCCACTACCAACAAGGGTTCCTAAAAAGCTCCCTGCCGATTGCATACTGTTGCCGTACGAACGCTCCGAGTATTTTAACGAGAGAATTGCGTATGCATCTGTGGCAATGTCCTGTGTGCCCGATGCTATAAACGCAATTACCATGAGGATGATAATGGTTACAAAATCGGTTTGGAGGTTAAGAAATCCAACAGCAATAATTATGATGGCGTAAAAGATTTCCGATACTAGAATCCACTTTTTGTAGTGGGCAAGGGTTTCCCCTTTCATGTCAACCAGTGGAGCCCAAAGAAACTTGAATATCCATGGTAGCTTAATTAGTTGTAACATCCCAATGGACTCCAATGAGTAGTTTTCCTGCCGCATAATTACAGGAACAATTGTGCTAAAAAAGCTCATGGGAATGGACTGCGCCAAGTAAAGCGTTAGCAGCGTAAAGTACTTCTTAAAGGCTCCCTCTTTCATTATTTTGGTTGATAGGGTTTGTTACTGTGATACTATGATTGCTGATAAAGGCTAAAGTTAAAAGGATAAAGGAGAAATTCTCTCAGCTTTACCCTTTTAACTTGGAAATTAAGTAAACGTAAACTCTAAACTCTATAACATGTAACTCTAAAACTCTGCTTATATTTTAACCCCCAGCGTTATGCCAAAGCGTGCTGGTTTGCCAATTTGAACGTATGAGTTTCCAAGCGCACTAAAGTAGAAGGAGTTGTAATCTTCTGCTAAAATGTTCTTACCCCAAATGCCCAGCTCAAAGTACCTTGTTGCTACCGATACCTTTGCGTTTAGCAACCCGTAAAAATCTTGGTATGCTGTATTGGCATCGTTCCAGTAGTGCTTGCCAACGCCTTGGTAGGTAACATCAAACACAAGGGTTTTGGCAAAGCTCTTGTTTAGGTTAAAGGTGTAGCTGGCTCCCACATCAAATGTATGCTCTGGTATGTAGGGGATGTACTTGTCGTTGTAGTTAACGGTTGCCGATACAACGTACTCATTAAACATTGCTTTGGTGTAACCATAGCTGGCATGCATGCTCAAGTCTCTGGTTAACCTACCAAA
Organism: Bacteroidales bacterium UBA5206; assembly: GCA_002412705.1. Classification (GTDB taxonomy): domain Bacteria; phylum Bacteroidota; class Bacteroidia; order Bacteroidales; family Tenuifilaceae; genus UBA5206. Next base: position 7,548 of record DHVO01000116.1, read on the forward strand.
AATTTCTGCCTCAACACCACTGCTCTCCGATAGCCCAGCGTTAACAATCATAGAGCCCTGTCCGCTAGGAACGGTTTGGTATATTTGTTGGTTTTTCCAGTCAATGTAGAACAAGCTAACATTGGTTGTAAATCTATTGCTAAACCAGTCGGTTTTTACTCCAACCTCGTAGTTGTAGCTCGTTTCTGCATCGTAGGTGCGGTGCTTATCCTCTTCAATGGTTGAGTTAAAACCACCAGAGTTATATCCTTTTGATACCGATGCGTATGCGCTTCTGTTTTTTCCAAAACCGTACTTTAGGGTAACCTTAGGAACTATTTCAAAGTTCTCAAGGCTATTGTCGAACGCGTCAACGCGGGTAACATTTCCCGATGTGTTCGAGTCGTAGTAGTAATCCAGATTGGACTTCTCGTAGTCGAACCTAATACCCATTGCAAGGGAAAGGTTCTCTAAGATGTTGATGGTTGACTGATGGAAAAATGCAGCTCCACTAACTATTTGGTCGTACCCTTTAATTTTTGATGTAGGACCAGGGAGTTTATACTTTGCAATGCCATCCTCGCCATAGGTTACGTCAACCGTTTTGTCGAACTGTTGCACAAAGCCAAATGCGCCCACAAGCCATTCGTAGTGCTTGTTGTTTTTGCCCGATTTGGCCACAACCTCATGCGAAATGGCGTGTTGTAGCTGATCCTGTTCCACAAAGAATAGCGATTGCGGGGTAAAATCTTGGTCAATCTCCTGTATGTCGTCCAGAAACTGATAGTTGGTAATAGACGTAATGTTTAGCTTATTACCATTGAACTGAAATAGTGCGTTGGCCGTAAGTAGCTTGCGGTTGTACGAGCTGTACTTGTCGTAGCTAATATCCGACGCTTGCTGAGTATCCTTGTTGTAAATGGCGTAAGGGTAGCCGCCCTGATTGCTGTTATCAAAGGTAATGCTGTACTCGCTTTTTAGCTTGTCGCTCATTTTGTGAGCAAGCTTTATTCTGCC
>DHVO01000151.1 GCA_002412705.1 Bacteroidales bacterium UBA5206
TCTTCCTTCTTTCTATTATTCCAATTAACTTCCTCCTCTTCTTTGCCACAAATTGGCTACCTTGCAACCACTTTCAAATTCGACTTATTATGGCGTATAAACTCATTGAGGTTTCCTGTAAAAAGTCACATAATGACTTTCTTGAGCTTCCAGTTAAGCTGTACAAAAACGAGCCTAACTGGATTCGTCCGCTCAATAACGATATCGAAGATGTTTTTAACCCTAAGACTAATAAGCTCTTCCGCAAGGGAGAAGCTATTAGGTGGGTTCTGTACAATCACAACCAAGAGCCCATTGGACGTGTTGCTGCATTTATTGATAGGGAAACGGCTAAAAGCTACGAGCAACCTACTGGTGGAATGGGCTTTTTTGAGTGTATAAACGATAAGGATGCTGCGTTCCTGCTCTTTGATGCGTGTAAGCAATGGCTACAGGATAGAGGCATGGAGGCAATGGACGGCCCAGTAAACTTCGGCGATCGGGATCGCTGGTGGGGATTGCTTATTGATGGCGATTTCCCTCCCAACTACTGCATGGATTACCACAAAAGCTACTACAAGGAGCTGTTTGATGCCTACGGCTTTAAACCCTATTTTTACCAGTACACCTACTATAGACCTGTTAATGCGCAGGATGTTGACCCTGTTATTTGGGAAAAGGCGGAGCGCATAGCAAAAAATCCTGCCTATACAATTAAAAGCATTGAGCGAAAAAGGGTTAAGCAATTTGCCATCGACTTTAAAACCATATACAATAACGCCTGGGGGCGCTATACTGGCGTTAAAAAGATTACCGATGCGCATGCCATGGCGCTCCTTAAAACCGTTAAGCCTATTCTTGACGAGGACTTAATGTACTTTGCTTACTACGAGGATGAACCGGTTGGCTTCCTTATTATGCTTCCCGATATAAATCAGGTGGTTAAGCACCTAAACGGCAAGTTTAATCTGTTTAATAAGCTCCGATTCCTTTACCTGTTACGAGTTAAGAAGATTTGCACCAAAGCCGTTGGTATCATTTTTGGTATTGTGGCAAGGCATCAGGGCAAGGGTCTTGAGGGCGCAATGGTTAACGAGCTGGCAAAAAAGGCGCTTAGGGATGATTTTCAGTATAAGGACATTGAGCTTAACTGGATTGGCGATTTTAATCCAGGAATGCGCCGGGTGGCAGAACAAATTGGTGGCAAAGTGCGTAAGACTCATGTTACCCTAAGGTATATGTTCGACCCAACAAAAGAGGTTATCCCTCCACGAAGGGTGAGCTAGGAAGAGGAAGAAGAGGAGGTATGTGAGGAAGAGGAGGAAGGGAGAGAAAGAAATCGGGAGACGCGGGTGTATATAAAACACAGAGAAACAGAGAAACCCGAGGCCGCAGAGGGGATTTTTAGTTAGAAGGAGGGGAAGAATATGAGGGAGAAGGAAGACGCGGAAGTGAGCGGGAACTTGTAACCTGTCACTTGTAACAAATTAAGAAGATGAGGAAGCGGAAGTAGTATGAAGGAGCGAACGGTAACATGTGATTTCTCAATCCCATATGTATTGCCGCTGTGGTAATTGGAAAATGAAAATTTGTGCAAATTCGTAATATTGGTCCAATCCGTGTTCTATCATCACTAAAACAAAAAATATACACCAAAATATGGCAAACTATTTACCACTACGTAGTACTCTGGTTGCACTATTTCTGCTTATCGCGGTTCAACTTTTTGGCCAGCGCGATATTGAACCCAAACTAATTTTCTCCGATACTGCAAACTACCAGTTCTCTGGCGAATGGCAGTACCTAAGCACCGATATCTACCTGTTCAACGGGGAGAAGTTTAGCAATCTAATTAACGAGCTGGACTTTGCTAAAAAGGAGCCCAAAGGCGGTTTTTTTCGCAAAAAGGGTCTGGCCGAGGAGTATCTAGAGTACCTTTTTATAACCGCAAGCCTAAAAAACGTAAAGTTCTTTGGGAACAACGATGTTACCTATCCGCTATACAATTTCCAGATATCAAAGGATAAGGACTCCAAGTACAGAACATACGTTAGCGATAACATAGATCATATTCGCATTATCGATAACCTGCCGCTGTATTCGGCAAGCGATTACATTGACGCCGAGATACGAGTAAAAGCTATCACCAATAACGATCAGGATCAGATACTTGGACTGATTGCCTCGCAGCTAAAGAATATCGCCAAAATAAAAACCCCAACCGATGCCGTGCTGGGCATCATTGGTGAGTTTGGTAACTTTATTGAGTCAAACACCCGCAAAAAGGAGTACCGTTTTGCCTCAACCATCAGGCTATTTGAGCAGAAGAACTTTGATACCAGACTTCACTCCGTAAAAATATACGCCTTACAAACAGCCAATAGCAGGGATATTTTGGTTGATACTGAGCCCATTTCCCTTCTTTTGGATACCATAGATCACTCATCGCTTAACAGGCATCTGCTTAAGGAACTTATCAACCTATCGGAGTACCCATTTATTGTGGTGGCTAACTACAAATCGCTCTACAAAATGGAACAGGTAACTGGCGATGAGGTGAACTTTGCCAATATAGAGAAGCGTAAGCTAAAGATTGAGAACGATTTTCGCACAGGCCTTATTAATGCCGATACCTATAGGCAAGAGAAGGACTTTATTGGCTTCCTAACCGTTTTTGCCAACCTAAAGAACCACCTTGAGGTTTACAGCCTAAACTACAAAACGGGTAACACCGAGGCCATTAGCGTTAGCTTGTTCCGCCTGCTACAGTTCTACCGCCAGCTGCTAAAGACTAACGACGAGATTCTGTTTAAGTACAAGGGCAACAGCGCGTTTTACTCGGTTTTCAAAAAGGAGTACGAGTCCATTCTTGGCTATGCTGCGCTTTACCTTGACGACGACCACAACCTAAAGAACCTCAAGAGCTTGGTTCAATCGTTGGTTTACCTGGAATCGAACCCCGTGCCAACCAAACAGCCCGAAATTGAGGCTTACGTTGACGCGCTGCGATTCTCCGATGTATTTAAGCCCGAGCACACCAGCCAAAGCATGGAAGGGCAGCTAATACGCTCACACCTACAGCGTTTGGAAGATAACCTATACCAATTGTCGTTTGAGAAGGATGTGCTTGCGCTGGAAAAAACACCAGCTTCGCCCAAAACCAAGGATGCTGCAGAGCCTTTACGCAACAAGCTGCGTAGCACATCGTGCGGAATTTGTAAAGAGAAGGGACTAGCAGCCATTAAAGCTTTTGCCGCCCGAATGGACGAGTATAACCTCACTATTGCCAGAGCCAAAAACGATAGCCTTAATAGGGTGCTTCAACCGTGGTTCTTTACCCAACTTGAGTGGTTAAGGCTATCGAAAAAGAACTTACAGATTATTTACCCCGAAACCAATGAGCTTGAGAGCTATACATATCTCAACAGCAAACTAATAGAGGCCGAAAGGGATATTCGGAACCTACAGGATTACTCAAAAATTGACCTAACGGGCAAAGACCTTTCCATGGTACTTACCCTTAACGAGAAGGTGGTTAGGCTAAAAGCCCAAGTTGAAGAGACGTTTGGCTTAGTGTGCGGCCTTAAACCCGATGTTTGCAACCAGAACCTAAAGCCTGTTACCGAGGTTAAGCCCGAAAGTGATAAGCCAACAAGCAATCTTACGGAGCTGTTCCAAACGGCTGATTCCGTTGCCCGTCAGGCAAATATCTTTATTGCCATTTTCGATTTTCAGCTAAAGAAGGCGCAACAGGAGAAGGAGATATCGCCAGAGAGGCAAGAAAAGGTGAGTAGCGCCGAGAGGTTACTAAACCAGCTAAAGGTGGCGGTTAACCTTTACCATGAGTCAAAGCAGAAGGGTACATCTAACCCTAAGCTTGAGAAGGATATCAACATCCTGCTTCGCGATACCAGCGATGCGCTTGCTGAGCTGGAGCGTGAAAAGTGAAAAGACGAACCTCTAATCACTATTTCAGGGCTAAAGCCCAAAATACAATAAAAACATCCAATAACCCTGCCCTAAAGGACAGGGTTAATGGATGGCTACTTGTTTGGCTAGAATGATTACATTAACCCCATTGATGAGGGGACGATGCCCATCGGCAAGCGGTATGTTAAGGTGTAGCAAAGTTTTTTTGTGTTGATATAAAAAGGATTAGAAATTTTTTCTTCTGAGCCTTTTGCTATTGGCTAGGCGTTGCCCTCCTCCACTTCTGCTTCCTATCCATAACCCCGCCCTTTAGGGTGGGGCACTACGGGCTGCGCAGCCAAAGGGCTTTAGCCCTGACATGAAACAGCCTGTCTCGCCCTTAGGCGAGGTGAAACGTTAAACGATTTGGTCACTGCCTTTATCTTGAAAACACCCACATAAAATAAACGGGCTGTCCCCACATAAGGACAGCCCGTTTTATATGTGTACTACCAGAAGCTACTCTAGCTTAGCAGCTTCGGCCTTTGCCTTGTCAATAATGGCTTGCGCCTTTACATCGGCCTCTTTAATAACCTTTTGTGCAGAGGCTTCACCCTCCTTGCGCAGCTTATCGGCCGCTTTTTTGGCAGCTGCTTTGGCCAGCGGATTCTGGTTTTTAGCCTCATTCTCAAGCTTAGTAGCATTAGCCTCGGCCTCCTTACGGATTTTATCGGCAAGTACTACGGCTTCGGCTCTTACCTTTTCCGCCTCAACCTCGGCATCGGCAATAAGCTTCTGAGCCTGCTCACTAGCCTTTTTCTTGGCCTCATCCTTTGCCTGCTCTTTTACAACCTCTTTGGTCGATTCCTTTGCACTCTGCTTAGAATCGCCAAAATCCATCTTAACCTCAGGCTTAGTAACCGTTCCCACAACCTTTAGCTTAACGTTAATTTGCTTGGGCTCCTCAACCTTAATACCCTTTGACGACGCCAAGGCAGCTAGCCCCGATATTAAATCGGCACCCTTGCCAAGCATGGCGGTGGGTACAGCCATTTTAACATCGTAGTTAAGGGTTTGGTCCATACCCATATCGCCGCCAAAGTTGGTTTTGATTCCAGCAATATCGGTATCGAATGGGTCGATATAAATTCTGCCATCCCTTATGCTAAACGTTGTGTTCACATCCTTTAGCGATGGATTGCGCAGCTTATCGTTTTTAAGCGCATCGGCAATTTTACCAAAGGTAGGAGAGTCGTTTATGGCAATGGTTTTGGACTGGAACCGTCCCTGTGCGTTAATGGAGTTAAGCACTGGGCTCATGGTGGTATCAATAAGCGTGGTTAAATCGAACTTGGTTGATATTTTGCCAGAGAGGTTTTTAGCGGCTGGCGCCATCTTCTCAATTGACGAGAATGAGCGGAAGGTTGTTGGAATATCAAAATCGGTGATATCTAGATTGAACGCGGCCTTTGGCTCTTTGATATCAGCTGTGCTGTACTCTCCGGTCATTACCATTGAGCCCTGTAGCAGCTCCATGCCCAGCTTATCCATTATTACGCGACCCTCGGCAACGCGCACCTTACCAGCAATGTTGGCAATATCAAGCTTATCGTAGTAAACCTTTTTAAGGTCAACCTTTAGGTTGAAATCAATATTCTTTGGCACCTCAATTAGCGACATTGCCGTTGTATCCTCCTCAACCACAGTGGTGGTATCGGTTGGAACACCAGACATAATCTCGTTGGCATCAATAAGGTTGGATGCAAGGGTTAGGTTACCCCTAAGAATTCCATCACTTAGGGCAAAGGGAATAAAGTTCTCTAACCGCCCCGCCATGCTGAAATCGGTTTTACCCATGCTTGCCTTAAAGGTTGATAGCTCCACAAACTTAGGACTAAAAACCAGCTGAGTTTCCGATATTTGCAGCTCTTTTGGCAAATCGGGGCTGTTAAATACAAAGCCAGCTAGAGCAAGCTTACCATCGGCAAGGAACTTCTCGTACTGCTCACTCTCAATGTATGATAAGCGGCCGCCAAACTTAAGGTTGGCATCAAGAATACCCTTTAGCGTGATGCTATCCATTGGCACCACATCGGCTAGGGTGTTAAAGTCAATTTTGCCATTAACAAAACCGTTAACCTCCATATCGCTCATTGGGGTTTTAACATGAACCTCGGCAGCAAAGGGGTTTCCACCAAGGTTAAGTGCAAAGCGGTTTACATCAACAGTGGTGTTATCCTGATTGGTTCCATCAAACAGCACCTTTGTATCGATGTTGATATTGTCAACCGATTTGGGTAGGGCAGGGTAGCGGAACATAGCGTTCTCAACCACCAAGTCGAGCCCAACGTTGGGCAGCGTAGTTTCTGATACTACCCCCTTAACGTAACCATCAAGCTTAAGCTTACCTGCTGTTTGCAGCTCCTTAAAGTCGGTCATGTAAATGGCTGGAACCATTGATAGTAACGACTTAAAGTCGGTTTTGCCAGTGGCAAAGGTTAAATCGATATCAATATCATCCTTTGGCATTTTAATTACACCGCTAAAGGCAAGGAGAATATCGTTAAGGGTAAACTCGTTATTGTTAAGGGTGTAAACGCCGTTGGCCAAATCGGCACCAACCTTAGCGTTGAAACCAAGCTTGGCATCCTTTACGTAGCGCATGCCATCCATGGTAAAGGATAGCGCATCGATTCCTGTTTTTACCTCAAGCTCAGTGTAATCGAGCCCCATATCACCAGCAAGGAAAAAGTTAAGCCCCTTAATGGTAGCGCCCATTTTAGAGGAGTCGTCGGTATAGGCAAGCTGAGCATTAATAATCTCGAACTTTTTAAGGGCAACACGCATGGATAGGTCGGTAGCGGTGGTATCAACAACCTCCTCCTCAACCACTTCCGATGGGTAAGCAATATCCCAGTTTGCCTGTCCCAGCTCGTTAATGCGGGCGTTCATTACTGGGTTATCCAGTAGGATAGATTTAATCTGGATGTTCTTCATCCCCAAAACGCTCATGAGGTCAACCTTAACGCTGAACTCATCAAAAGCAACAAGGGTTTCACCCTCAAAGGCATCAACACCAGTAACCTTTAAGCCCTTAAGGCCAATGTACAGGTCGGGGAAGCCCTTGAATAGCGATACCTGAAAATCGGTAAACTCTACCTTAGCTTTTACGCTCTTATTAATCTCTGTTTTAGCCAGCTCCATAAGCTGTGGCTTAAACACTATAGGGATAATTATTGCCGCAGCAATAACAAGAACTAGCAAAATGGCTAGTACCAGCAGTAACCTCTTAACAATCTTTTTCATGGGCGTATTGGTTAGTCTAACAAGTTCAATTACTTTATGTTGATAATAAACTAGCAGCTTACTGGTTTTGCTCGGTTTCGTCGTTCTTCAGCTTCTCTTCAATCTTACCACCAATTCTGTTAATCTCGCTATTGATGTATAACAGCCTTAAGAAGAAGAGCATCATTAGCGGGAAAAATAGGGTTTGCAAAAAGCGGAAAAGCCAGTAGTTAAGAATATCGAAGTAGATAAGCGCCGCAAGCAGCAGCACAATACCAAGATCTAGCACCATAAAAAGCCAGTTGCTGTTGCGCGATGCAAAAACCTTTGGCATAGCTTGGCCAAGTATGGTTCCATTGCTCTCGCGCATAAGGCTGTAAACCAAAAAGGTGAATAGTAATGGGGTAACAACACCCAGCACAAGTAGTATGTAAACCGATGGAAGTAGCTTAAACGAGTAGGCTATTCCAAAGGTAACAGTAAGAACCATGTTTATAGAAAAAGTAGCACCCGATCCCACCAAGTTTTTAACCCAGTAGTAGGGGAGGCTATTATAAAACTTTTCGTGTTGACTGTCCATTTTAAATCCTATTAATACTAAGATGTTACAAAATGCTAACCCACATAAACAATTAGGTAAGCAGTGTAGATTAGGTATAGCGATACAAAAAGCACACCCTCGCGCCTATCAATACGCCTACCCGATCCAATAAGCACAAATGAGAATAGCAGAATACTAGCCAAACAGGTAACCAGAATATCAACATTGGAGTTGCTGTAGAATGGCAAAGGCCTTACTAACGATGAGGTACCCAGAATAAAGAAGATGTTGAAGATGTTAGAGCCCACAACGTTACCAATGGCAATATCGGAGTTCCCCTTATAGGCCGCCATTGCCGATGTTGCCAGTTCTGGTAGCGATGTGCCTATAGCCACAACCGTTAAGCCAATTAGCGATTCGCTAACACCAAGCGTACGTGAAAGCGACGAGCCGCCATCAACAATAAATTTTCCACCAATAAACAGTAAGAATATTCCCACAAAAACCATAACTACTGCTAGCCAAGGCTTTATTTGCTTTATGGTGATATCCTCCTCTGGTGCACCACCGCTCTTAGCTGTTAGAAAGTTATAGTACAAGAAGATAGCAAAGAACGAAAAGAGCACCAACCCATCGGAACGGGATATAACAGACTGCGAAGCACCATCAATAAGCAAATCGTTGGCCATAAAGAAAAGCACCACCGCAGCCAAAAGGCTAAAGGGAATCTCAACCAGCACCGATTTTCGCTGCACATTAATGGGTTTAATAATTGCGGCGACACCCACAATTAGGAAAATGTTAAGGGTATTGCTACCTACCACATTACCAATGGCCAGCTCAGTACTTCCCGATGCTGAGGCAAGAAGGTTAACCACCATCTCGGGCATTGAGGTACCAAACGCCACAACTGTTAACCCTATGGTTAGGGTAGAAATGCCAGCCTTTTTGGCCAGGCTCGAAGCACCATCAACCAACCATGTTGCCCCAAAAACAAGGGCTACCAGGCCTAATACTAAATACAAAACATCAATAAGCATAATCTCCTCACTCTATTCGTTCAACAAGTTTAAAAGTATAGCCAATGCTTTCCATCTGCTCACGAGTTAGTATAACACCCTCATTGGGGCGCTGGTTCAACTTTAGCGCAATGGCCAGCTGGCCCACTTGCTGCTTAAACTGAATCCTGTTCATGGGAACAGGCACACCAAGCCTAACGGACATGAGTTCTGCAGCAGCATCGTGCCCTACTGCCGAAACAAAGCCATGCCTTTCCACAAGCTCCCGTGCACTGGAAAAACTAATATCAGAAATACGGTAAAGCCCGTTTGTGGTTGCAACCGTTCCGTTAAAAAGTCCAATGGGTAGAACCTCCTGCTTCATAACCGCAAATTTGAATCAAAGGTAAGGGCAATTATCTGTTTGCGAAAAAAATTTAGCACAGATAGGCTCCGCAAGCAAACATTAATTACAAAGCTTATACATTTACAAGTTCCATTGGCACGCTGAGGCAATGCACTGCGCAACGCTTTATCCTGTTTAAAATATCTTACAAAAAGCATCAAGATTGTGAGGTATTTAGCAGGTAAGCATAAGGTTTACGCTTTGCAATTAACAATTTTTGTATCCCTAAAGCGTTGAAAGATTGTTACCTTTGTCAAGATTTTAACCTATATGAACTTGAAAAGAACTGTACTTGCACTACTTGCAGCATCGGCTGTTATGGTTTCTCTTCCCCGATGCGCAAAGGTTGTTTCACCAACTGGTGGAGCCAAAGATACCCTTGCTCCTGTTATGCTTAAGAGCGATCCTGCCTTATACTCCACAAATTTCAAGGCAAAAAAAATAGTGCTCAGCTTTAACGAGTACGTGGTGCTCAAGGATTTTCAAAAAGAGTTCTTGGTTTCACCTCCTCTAAAGATTAGTCCAGAAACAAGAATTAGAGGAAAATCGGTAGAGGTAACCCTTAACGATACACTTCTGGAAAATACCACATACTCCGTGTACTTTGGTAACGCTATTGTTGATAACAACGAGGGAAACCCCCTTAAACGGTTTGTTTACCCATTCTCAACGGGTAGCAAGTTAGACACAATGGCTTTTGCCGGAACGGTTATTAACGCGCAGTCGCTAGAGCCAGTTGAAGGGATACTTGTTCACCTATACACCAATATCACCGATTCCATCCCCTTAAAAGCAAGACCGGCGCAGGTTGCAAGAACCAACAAAAAGGGGGAGTTCACCTTTTACAATATCCCCGCTAGGGACTACAAAATATTTGCCCTTAAGGATGGCAACTCAAACTACCTATTCGATCAGGAGTCGGAAACTATTGCATTCACCGATTCTATAGTAAAATCGAGCAGCCTAACGCCTGTTACGCTTAACGATACCGTGAAAACAAAAATGACCTTCTCTATAACCCTTAACGCCTTTAACGAGAAGAGCCAAAAACAGATACTAACCGATTACAAGAGGGAATCAGCACATAAGTTCCGCCTATCGTTTACCAAAACAGTGGAGGGGAACATTATTCTAAAACCACTGTACATAAAGCACAATGATAACTGGTTTATTAAAGAGTATGTTACAGCAGGAAAGGATACTATAGACTATTGGATAACCGACGCTGCTGTATCTAAATTCGATACCATTTCGGTACAGCTATCCTACCTAAAAACCGATAGCCTAGGTGTGCTAAGGGGACAAACCGATACCCTTAAACTTAGGTTCACCCCAAAGGCACAAACCAGCGACGAGGGCAAAAAGGGCTTGTTTGGTTTGGGCGGCAAGGACGATGAGGTTAAAAAGAAGGAAACCCTAAAAATTGGTACAAGTGTTAAAAAGAATGGCGATGCCATTATAGGACGACCTTTCGATTTCGATTTCCCAATCCCCTTGGCCAGTGTAAATAAGGATTTTATTACACTTAAGGATATTACCGATAGCACAATCATTGAGAGCTACACCCTTTTAGAAGATTCGCTAAAGCCAAGACTTTACCACCTTAACCACAATTGGGAAACCGATAAAAAGTATGGTATAGAAATACTTCCAGGGGCTTTTGTTGGGTTAGATGGGCTTGAGAACGATACCATATCGTTTGGATTCAAAGGTGCCAACCCCGAAAACTATGGAATCATCATTCTTTCGGTTAAGGGAACCAACAAACCAGTTATTGCTCAGCTATACGATGGGAGCAAAAAACTAGTTGCCCAGCAACGTGGAATGGCAAACGAGAAGATAACCTTCACGTTTCTAAACCCAGGAAAGTATAAGCTAAAGGTTATTGAAGATACCAACAACAATGGTATTTGGGATACAGGTTGGTACATAAAGGGCATTCAGCCAGAGCGTGTTGTATTCTTTTCCGATCCCAAAACTAAGGGCGAAATCAACATCAGAGCAAACTGGGAAAACGAAATTAGCGTAACCTTTAAATAGCAAAGCAATGTCTGTTTTAATGAATTTTGCCATGTTTCCAACCGATAAGGGTAGTAGCGTGAGTCCATATGTTAGCAAAATTACAGCCCTAATTCGCTCTAAAGGTTACAAAAGCCAACTTAGCTCCATGGGAACAATTGTTGAAACCGATACGTTACCCCAAGCACTGGCCGTTATTGAGGAATCCTATGCGCTACTCGAGTCCGATTGCGATAGGGTTTACCTAACCGTTAATATTGATATTCAGAAAAATAAGAGCAACCGCATTGAGAGCAAAATCCAATCGGTTGAAGATAAGCTCGCTAAGGGAGCGTTTTAAACATATTACCTATGCCAATTGGAAAAAAGCTGCATCAAATATTGCTACTAGGAGCAATACTAGTTTCTTCAATCACGGTTAAAGCCCAAACCTATGTTGGGATTAGAGGTGGTTATAACGTATCAACAGTATTTTTTACTCCTACGCAGTACCAAGAGGCACTTGCAGGGGCAGGAGTAGATGTTGGTTTAGCCCTTAAAACCTACCAAAATAAGTATGTAGGATTTCAGGGTGAGCTTAACCTAATTCAGCGCGGCTACACCAAACCTTACCAAGAGGTTGATATGTATAAAAGGGTGAACACCTACCTAGAGGTACCCATCTTTTTCCAAATACAGCTTCCCATTAAGAGGGTCGCCATTTTTGCTAATGCTGGTTGCTACGGAGCATTTCTACTAAGCGCAAAAGAAGGGAATAACTCAACGGGTAAATTCGAAATGACCGAATATAAACTTAACTCTCTATACGATAAACGTTTCGATTACGGGTTAGCTGGAGGCCTTGGGCTTGCTTACGAGTTTCGCTTTGGGGTTTTTCAGGCCGATTACCGAATCAACTTCGGGCTGGCCAACCTTTACAATAGCACCTGGGAGGGAATGCCAAACCACTCACGCTCCTTTACGCAAAGCGTAAACCTATCGTACCTCTTTCCCCTAAATCTCCTAAAACGAAAAGAGCGCAAGAACAATGAGGTTTTGCCAGTAGTAACCGATGACGTTAAAAAAGATAGCTAAGCTATTCTAAACCTAATCATTACACCATCGAGATCATGAAAAAAATACTGCTTTCCATATTTTTAACCCTAAACATTGCAATGCTTTCCGTTGCACAAAGCGGATTTCAACAGGAGGGTAAAGCTTCATTTTATGCCGATAAGTTCGAAGGTCGTACCACTGCTTCGGGCGAAAAGTATAGCCACCAAAAAGCTACATGTGCCCACCTTAACCTTCCCTTTGGTACTCTTGTAAAGGTTACAAATATTGAAAACGGTAAATACGTTGTGGTAAGAGTAAACGATAGAGGTCCCTTTGCGCCCGATAGAATTATTGACCTTAGCCGCTCAGCTGCCGAAAAGTTAGACTTTGTTGGCAAAGGCCTTGCCGATGTGCGCATTGAGGTTCTGGACGAGTACGGAAATCCTACTACAAAAATTCCTGTTACTGTTGATTCTAAAATTGAGCAACCCAAAGAAACAACACCCACAGAAAAACCAGTGGATACCCCAAAACCAAAGCAAGAGGAGCCTAAACCAGCACCACAACCAGAAACAAAAAAACCAGTACTTCCGCAAGAGTTGCAGCAACCAGAAGTTAGCCCAACAGAACTATACTCCATCTCCATCGATCGTCAGGAACCCAAAGGATTTGCGCTACAAATTGGAAGCTATAAGGAGCTGGTAAACCTACTTCGCATTGCAAACGACCTTAAGGAGTCGCTTAAAAAGGAGGTGCGTGTACAAGTGGTTACCATTGGCAACGATAAGGTTTACCGCCTATTGGTTGGGAGCTTTAGCTCCAGAGCCGAAGCCGATAAGTTTAAGGCTAAAGCAGCTAGCATTTACCCCGATTGCTTTGTTACTGAACTAAAGTAGTCCAATAGCATGGAAAGCGTAATTGTTGTTGCTGGGGGTTCTGGAACCCGAATGGGAGCAAGTACTCCCAAGCAGTTCCTTCTGCTTAACGGTAAGCCAATTCTGATGCATACCATTGAGCAGTTTTACGCTTACAATCCGCAAATATCCATTGTTTTAGTGCTTCCCAAAAATCAGTTCTCAAATTGGGAATCGCTATGCGAAGAGTATTGTTTTAAAATAAAACACACCACGGTAGCAGGTGGCGACACCCGTTTCTTCTCTGTAAAAAATGGGCTGGATTCCATTAGCAGCAGCGGCTTAGTGGCCATACACGATGGCGTTAGACCCCTTGTTTCCCAAGAAACCATTTCCCGCTGTTTTACTGCAGCAGCCCAAAAGGGAAATGCAATACCTGTAATAAAACCTGTTGAATCGGTTAGATTACAAACTGATAACAACCAGAGCCAAAGTGTTAATCGCGACCATGTTTGGTTGGTACAAACCCCACAAGTATTTAGTACGGAGCTAATTAAGCGCTGTTACCAAACCCCATTTAGTCCTCTCTTTACCGATGATGCTTCTGTAGCCGAGCACAATGGCATTATCATAAATCTTGTTGAAGGGAATAGAGAAAACATCAAAATAACTACTCCCATGGATATGGCTTTTGCCAGCGCAATTAAAATATAAGTGTTAAGTGTTTTGGAATTCTGCGTACATGAGTTAATACACTGCCTTAGAGGGCGAAATCTTTGAAGAATAGATGTTAGATTTAAGATGTTAGACGTTAGATAGGGCTTTGAAGTTCATCTTTTACTTTAAAATTTATAACCTCTCCCTTAAAAACTCCGTGTTCTCCGCCTTTACTCTGAATCTCTGTGCTTCCGTCCTTCCTCACATTCCTCATTTTCCTCATTTTCCTCACATTCCTCATCTTCCTCACATTCCTCATCTTCCTCACATTCCTCACATTCCTCACATTCCTCACATTCCTCACATTCCTCACATTCCTCACATTCCTCATATTCCTCATATTCCTCATATTCTATTCACCCAACTACTCCCAATAGCTCCCAGCTCTTTTCCCAATTACTCTTTGAACTATGGCAAATAGCTAGTAAATTGGGCTCCTGTATAAACTCTAAAAAAGAGAGATCATGTTCGATAAAACAGTCTATACTGAGCGCAGGCTTAAGCTAAGAAAGAAAATTCGCTCTGGTTTAATCCTGATTCTAGGAAACACAGAATCTCCCATGAACTATCCAAACAACACCTTCAGGTTTAGGCAGGATAGTAACTTCTTGTACTTCTTTGGTATCGATCAGCCCAATATGGCTGGCGTTATTGATATTGAGGATGGCAAGGATTGTATTTACGGCAACGACGTAGATATTGACGATATTATCTGGATGGGTCCACAACCCACCGTTAGCGAACAAGCGGCTCAGGTTGGCGTGCTTTGTACACACCCTATGAAAGAGCTAGCCTCTACGATACAGCGCGCCATTAAAAATGGCCGAAAAATCCACTTCCTACCCCCTTATCGTGCCGAAAATGTTGTGATGCTTGAGCAGCTTTTGGGAATTAGCACCCAAATGGTTAAAAAGTACGCCTCGGTTGAGCTAATCAAGGCCGTTGTTGCTCTTCGTTCGGTAAAGGAAGATGTTGAAATTGTTGAAATAGATAAGGCTTGCGATATTGGCTACCTAATGCACACAACCGCCATGAAAATGGCAAAGGTTGGTGCCACGGAGCTTCAAATTGCGGGTGCAATTGAGGGTATAGCGCTATCGTATGGCCATATGCCTTCGTTCCCTATCATCCTTTCTCAGAATGGCGAAACGCTGCATAACCACGACCACTCCCAAATGCTTAAGGAGGGTAGGCTAATGCTTACCGACGCTGGTGCCGAAACCGTTACTCACTACGCCTCGGACTTTACCAGAACATCGCCTGTTGGAGGCGTATTCACACAAAAGCAGCGCGAGATATACAATATCGTTCTTAACGCAAACAACACTGCCATTGGCCTAGCTAAACCCGATGTAACCAACCTTAGCCTCCATTTAGCCGCTGCAAGAGTTATTGCCGAAGGTCTTAAAGGGCTTGGTATTATGAAGGGCGATGTTGACGAAGCTGTTGCTAACGGAGCTCACGCGCTATTTATGCCCCACGGTTTGGGTCATATGATGGGTATGGATGTTCACGATATGGAGGATCTGGGTGAAAACTATGTGGGCTACGACGACGAGATATCTCGTTCTAACCAGTTTGGTACAGCCAACCTTCGCTTAGGTCGCCGCTTACAAAAGGGATTTGTGCTTACCGTTGAACCTGGTATCTACTTTATTCCTGCGCTTATTGAGAAGTGGAAAAGCGAAAAGATTAACACCTCGTTCATTAACTTTGATAAGCTTGAGGATTACAAAACCTTTGGGGGCATTCGCCTTGAGGATGATATCCTTATTACCGATAACGGTTCGCGTATTCTAGGCACTAAGCGTGTTCCTATTACCGTTGATGAGGTTGAAGAAACCATCCGTGGCTAGTATCCAACACCCAATAACAATACAGAAGGCGGTCTTTACCGCCTTTTTTTATTTTAGGAAAGGAAGAGGAGGTATGTGAGGAAGAGGAGGAATTAAGAGATAGATTTCTGTAGCACCACAGCAATTTGTGGCGAATCGAAAGTCAACGGAATTATAGATAGAAGGAAGGGGAGGGAGATTGAGGAATATGAGGAAGGAGTGGAAGGAAGAGATCCTCGGTAACATGCAATTCGTAAACCCCAGCGGGGTGAAATATTTGTAGAACAATGAGCCTGTCCAATTGTAAAACCCCAGCGGGGTGAAATAATTATAGAATCATGAACCTCTCCAAAAATAAAACCCCGAAGGGGTGACATAAGAGGAGGAATATTAAGGAATTAAGAGGAATATTGTAGCGCCACAGAATCTTATGGCGAATCGAAAGTCAACGGAATTATAGATAGAAGGAAGGGGAGGGAGATTGAGGAATATGAGGAAGGAGAAGACGGAAGAGATCCTCGGTAACATGCAATTCCTAAACCCCAGCGGGGTGAAATATTTGTAGAACAATGAGCCTGTCCAATTGTAAAACCCCGAAGGGGTGACATAAGAGGAAGAAGATTAAGAGGAACATTGTAGCGCCACAGCATGCTGTGGCGAATTAGTAAGTGTACATCGCACACACACGTAGCGCCACAGAATCTTATGGCGATTTATGGCAGCAAAAATTAATAAAAACACCAGACAGGGCTTCTAATCCAGCCAGGGGTTCTTTTTTCGCACCCTTGCGCCTTAACAAGAAATCAAAGTTTAGATCTTTGCGAGAAAATATACTAAAATGCCTCCGATGCTGTGAAGTACAGTGCAGCATCGCCTTTTTCGGTTATACCAACATCAAATCGGAGATGCACTTTTGCTGGGCTAACCTTAAAGCGTAATCCACCCCCAGCAGAGTACCTAAAACCATGAAACGTAAGGTTCGATAAATCGTCAGATACTTGCCCCATGGCGCCAAACATGGCACCCTTTAGCCGCTTATAAATTGGGAAACGGTACTCCAGCTGTCCCGATAGCATTAGCATATCCCTATAGCGTCCCTGGTAGTAGCCCCGCAGTATTTCATTACCTCCCAACGATGGCATTTGCTGAAAAGGTGTATCGCCCCAAGTAAAATCGGTATAAACCTGCAAAGCCACGCTGTGTTGGCCCACAATGGAATAGAAATTTCGCAAATCTAGGGTTAAACGACTATAGCTAAGGCTACTCCCAAAAATCTTGCTATTAACAAGTAGCGATAGCTTGTAAAACTCCCCGTTAAGCGGGTAAAAATTATTATCGCGGTTATCCCAGGTTAGCAAAAATCCCAGTCCAGACGTTCTAAACGCGTTGGTTCCGTTTAGTCCACTGTTTTCAAGCTTGCCTTCGCTATCAAACTTAGCAATATCGGAGTAGGCAAACTGGTACTGTATTCCTGCCATAATGGTTCCAAACATTACCCTTTGCCGCTGAAAAAGAATCGAAAACATTCGTGGGGTATAATTCTCCTCAAGGGTATCGCTGGTATTATTGCCTATGCCCCAAAACCTATCGGGATAGTAGCTAAACTTGAGGTGACCCGAGTAGTAAAAATTTCTGTTGGAAGTGTATATTTTAGGGTACAGCCCAAACTGAAACTGCTTGCGCTGGGTGTATATTGCTGTTCCCTGAATGTTCGAGGCTTTATTAACACCCTCTTTTATTCTGTAGTAACCAGCCGAAGCACCAAAACCCCATTTAGTCTCCTCTCCATAAAACAGAATAGGAATGGCAACATAGCTATTATTGCCAATCTTTTTACCCCCGTTAACAAGTAACGAATCAAGAGTTTGAGCCTTTGGCTGTGCTATACCAGTTAATGATATAGCCAATAAACATGCAACCCTAAACTGTACTAAGCGCATATGAATAATGTATGTACCACAAAATTAGCCACACTTATTTAATAACCAACAAATAGTACTCTCGGCTTTATTTGGCCATACCAACTTAACAACAGGAATCAACCTTTAGTTCTCTGCACTAAATGCAGTTATCAACAACAGGTATTAACTAACTACACATTAATTATCAATACATTACAAACTTATTAACAGCTGCTATTTTCACTAGTTCTAGTCAACCCGCTTTTTAGCTAATAACCCGTTAGCAAATTGTTAGCTTTTAGGTGGTGAAAATCTCTAAACTTTTTTTGCATTTTATGTGCCTATACCCAATTAGAAATATTTGCCTAAAATCAAATAGCATTTGCTAAAAAGTAATGATGAGATCTTAACAGCTATTCAACCTTGTTAATAGCTGTTGAAATCGTATTTTTTATCAAAACAATTGAAGCTAACAAGCTGTTAATATCGTTAGAAAACAATTGTATTTCAGGACTAATTAAATTTACTGCCTGTTAAAAATTTGTTATCATCATTTTAATATCCAATTTTGCAACCCAACCCAATTTTTTTTTTGAACCAAGCTAACAGCCTAACATCATCATAAGGTTTAAAATTTTAAAAAAAATGAATGATATTAATAATAGATTTGTTGATAAAGGTTTTATAGACCTTCCTGTGGCGAGCGATGTTGATTTGGTAAAAGAGATTGCACGGCTTAAGAAAGAAAAGAACGCTATAATTCTTGCTCATTACTACCAAGAGAACGAAGTACAGGATATTGCCGATTTTTTAGGTGATAGCCTAGCCCTATCGCAAGTAGCACAAAAAAATGATGCCGACATAATAGTTTTTGCAGGTGTTCATTTTATGGCAGAATCAGCAAAAATTCTTAGCCCACAAAAAAAGGTGCTTATTCCCGATTTGAATGCTGGCTGTAGTTTGGCCGATTCTTGTCCACCCGATGCGTTCAAAGAGTTTGTAGAGGCTCATCCCGATCATGTAGTGGTAACTTATGTTAATACATCTGCTGCAATTAAAGCGTTAAGCGATATTACTTGCACATCTACCAATGCTGTTGATGTTATTAATAGTATTCCGGTTGATAAGCCAATTATTTTTGCTCCCGATAGGAATTTGGGCAACTACTTGCAAAGGGTTACAGGGCGTAGTAATATGCTTATTTGGGATGGTGCTTGCCATGTTCATGAGGAGTTCTCTTTGGAAGGAATTTTAGCACTTAAAAAGGAGAATCCCGATGCTTTGGTTATTGCTCATCCCGAGTGCCAAAAACCAATTCTGCTGGTATCCGATTATGTTGGTTCAACTGCTGCGCTACTTAAGTTTACAACAACAAGCGAAAGCAATAAGTTTATTGTGGCTACTGAGTTTGGTATTCTTCACCAAATGCAAAAGGAGAGTCCAAACAAAACTTTTATACCTGCTCCTCCAAAAGATAGTACTTGCGGTTGTAACGAGTGTTCTTTTATGCGCTTAATTACGCTTAAGAAGATATACAATACACTTCTTTACGAATGGCCAGAGGTACATGTTGATGCTCATATTATTGAGAAAGCAGTAAAGCCAATTCAACGAATGTTAGATCTTTCCAAATAGATAGTAATGAGCGATAACGTTTTTCGTAACGGAAAAATGAACGAGTCGGAAAAGGATATCGAGCTTAAAATTAGGCCTGCAGAGTTTACAGAGTTCTCTGGGCAAGGCAGAATTGTTGATAACCTAAAGGTTTTTATTGCTGCAGCTAAAATGCGTGGCGATTCTTTAGATCATGTTCTTTTACATGGTCCTCCTGGTTTAGGTAAAACAACTCTTGCAAACATTATATCCAATGAGTTAGGTGTAGCGCTTAAAACTACATCGGGTCCAGTTTTAGAAAAGCCTGGCGACCTAGCAGGATTGCTTACTAATCTTAGTAAGGGCGATATACTTTTTATTGATGAAATACACCGCTTAAGTCCAATTGTAGAGGAGTACTTATACTCTGCAATGGAAGATTATGTAATTGATATAATGATTGATAAGGGGCCTAGCGCAAGAAGTATTCAAATAGAGCTAAACCCTTTTACTTTAGTTGGTGCAACTACTCGCAGTGGTTTATTAACAAGTCCGCTTAGAGCGAGATTTGGAATAAAGTGTTTGCTAGAGTACTACGATACCAATGTTATTCAGTCTATTCTAAAGAGATCGGCATCAATACTTGATATTGAGATAGATGAGGATGCATCGTATGAAATTGCTAGGAGGAGTAGGGGTACTCCGCGTATAGCAAATGCTTTGTTAAGGCGTGTTAGGGACTTTGCCCAAGTGAAGGGAGATGGCTATATTGACCTTAAAATAGCCAAATATTCGCTCGATAACCTACAGATAGACTCAAGGGGTCTGGATGAGATGGATAATCGAATTTTGAATACTATTATTCATAAATTCAACGGCGGTCCTGTAGGAATAAATACAATTGCTACTGCAGTGGGGGAGGATGCTGGTACTATTGAAGAGGTTTACGAGCCATTCCTAATAAAGGAAGGCTTTATAAAGCGCACTCCACGCGGTAGAGAGGTTACCCATTTAGCATATGAGCACCTTAAAATTGAAAGACCTTCAAAGCAAGGAAGTCTTTTCTAAGTAAAATTTGATATTTTGTTTAGAAGGGCCTTGTTGAGAAGTTGAATCTTTTTACCCGATAAGCCTATTAGCTTTTCCGATTTAAAATCGGAGAGTAATCTAATTACCGATTCTGTGGCGGTACCAACTATGTTGGCCAATTCTTCTCTGGTAAGAGTTACTTTAAGAGTACTATCGGGTTCGGTTCCAAAAGTCTTATCCAGCATTAGTAGTACTTCTGCCAAACGTTCCCTAACAGTTTTTTGGGCAATATCCTTTATGTAGCTATTGGCTTGGTTAAGCTCTTTGCACGATAGCTGCATTAAGGATAGTGAAAAGTCGGAGTTCTTTTTTACAAGGTCAAAAATAACCTGTGCTGGAATATAGCATATTACTGCATCCTCAATAATTTCTGCAGTAGTGCAGGCAGTTTCGTTGCTAATTACCGATCTGTAACCAGTAATATCGCCCGACTTTGCAAAGGCAATAATTTGTTCCTTTCCTATTCCACCTGTCTTGTATATTTTAAGTATACCAGACATAACGCAGTAACAGCCTGTAATTCTAGTGCCTTCCCGGTATAGAATTTCTCCCCTTTTGTACTTATTGCAGCTTTTAGACTTTTCTAAATAGTCCGTTTCAGCCTCATTAAGAGACCTAAAAAGACTGTTAGAGGTAGATTTGCATCCTAAACAAGTTGGATTAATTTCATCCATGCTGCTC
The DNA here is from genome assembly GCA_002412705.1 of Bacteroidales bacterium UBA5206. Lineage (GTDB taxonomy): Bacteria > Bacteroidota > Bacteroidia > Bacteroidales > Tenuifilaceae > UBA5206. The sequence continues at coordinate 20,843 of DHVO01000151.1, forward strand.
AAACTTTGAACGTATTAAAACTGATTACCGTGGTTGTAAAGATAGCTCTAATAACATTGATACTTGTTATTAGAGCTATGTAAACAGCTTGTTATATTACTCCCTGAAATTGTTCAAGGAACCTAACATCGTTTTCGAAATACAAACGTAAATCCTTAACCTGATATTTTAGCATGGCCAAACGTTCAACACCTATACCAAATGCAAAACCCGAGTAAACATCGGGGTCAATATTGTTATAGCGCAGCACGTTAGGATCAACCATACCACAACCTAGCACTTCTAGCCAGCCAGTGTATTTACAAACACCACATCCTTTGCCTCCACAAAGCTTACAGCTAACATCTACTTCTGCCGATGGTTCGGTGAATGGGAAAAACGATGGGCGTAACCTTATTTTTGTTTCGGCTCCAAAAAGCTCTCTGGCAAGGTATAGTAGCGTTTGCTTAAGATCAGCAAACGATACATTTTTATCAATGT
>DHVO01000222.1:0-13008 GCA_002412705.1 Bacteroidales bacterium UBA5206
CCCGGTATCTTGCGGGGGCATTAAACAGCAGGTTCTTTTCCAAGGTAGAGATGTAACGATTACTTGGGATATAACCATAAGGTGTTTGTGCCTCTAATACCATAGAGGCAAGCAATACTAGAGTTACCAATAATATGTTTCTCATGCAGCTATTTCTGTTTTAATTTTTCAACTTCAACTTCTAACATTTTAAGATCGAGAACATCTTTCCTTAAAGATTCGTTCTCTTTTTTTAACTCAATAAGATAGAGTGTTAACTCCTCTATCTTTTGCAAAAGTTTTGCGTGCATCTCGCCTAAGCCTATACCATCAGCCTCAACAGTTGCTTCAGAGGGAATATCAGGTAAATGATTATGCTGCTTAATAAATTGTTCAACTTCATGTAGTGGACGTAACTTATAGTCGGGAGCAAATACAAAATCAGGCCAAGGGGTTGCCTCCACTCTTACCTCTGTTGCCCTAATGGTACCCACCACATCCAATCTATTTTTAGGAGTTGTTGTGCCAATACCAACATTGCCGCTACCCGATAATGAAATTCTTGCTACTTTATTTGTATAAAAAGTAAGACTGTTTAAACTAGTTGTTCCAATATGTGCATCGGATGAAGCAAAAAATATTTCATTGGGATCTATCCCTAATGAACTACCTACTTTGAGCCACGCTTTGGAAATGTCAGATAGACCTATGGTAGTTCCTGTTCCAGAAATTCTAACATTACCCTTTACTTCTAACTTTTCTAATGGGTTTGTTGTTCCAATACCTACACTTGCTGGGGTTGTAACGGGATTTGTTCCCGTCCATTGCGCTTTAATACCTCCTATGTAAGAAAACAATAACAATAATTGAATAAAAACAATCCTTTTCATAATATGACTAATTAACTTAAATAACAAACCATTAAACAGGTTGTAAAAGCAGAATAAAAAAATCAAGCAGAATTAAGTAGGGTTATTAGCAACTACAGAAGAAATAAATATCAATACAATTAACTTGCTCTACCCAATAATAATATAAAATGATAAAAGATATAATTTCACCCCTTTCAATCCCCAATAATATATTTTCTATGTCATTTTATAGTAATCTTAAACAAAGTTAAAGCATATTCGTCAAACATAAAATAGATACATTTAGCAACACTTGTGTTTTAAAACACAAACAACAAAATATACCTCCGTCAAAATTTAAGACTTAATTCTTTAGGGAAGATTTTGTTCTCCCTCACTTTAAAATATGAGAGAATTATAATCCAGCCCATCAAACAAAAAGCCGCTCCGGTGCAATACCAAAGCGGCTTTTATAATATGGATTAGGTTTACTTTTTAATAAACGAAACTGCGGCTCCTCCACCTGGGGCAAGCTTTAGGGTGAGGGTATCACCTTTGCGAACAACTTGCTTGGTAATTGTAATATCGGTTGGATTTTTATCCCAGTGCGCCTTGGCGCCATCGGCATAAATGGTTGCGGTGTAGGGAATATCGGTATCAAGAAAATCGAGAACGATGGTCTGTTCGCGGGCATTCTCATCGGTTATGGAGACAAGGAACCAGCAGCCTGTTTCGCGCTCCTTGCGGGCAATGGTAACAAAATCGGCAGGTTCGCCATCTAGCACGCGGGTCTCCTCCCAGTTAACTCCAACATCGCGAATAAACTGAAAGGCGGGCTGTCCTTGGTAGTGCTCGGGTAAATCGGCAGCCATTTGTATTGGGCTGTAAACAACCACGTATAGCGCTAGCTGATGCGCCAGCGTTGTGTTAACCTGATTGTTGGGCTTGTATGGTTTTAGCTTGATGTTGAATATACCCGGCGTGTAATCTATTGGCCCTGCAAGCATGCGTGTAAAAGCCACCACCGATAGGTGCTCGGCAGGGTTGCCACCATCGGAAGCCCACGCGTTAAACTCCTGCCCGCGTAAACCCTCCCGCGAAATGGCGTTGGGATAGGTACGCCGCTCGCCGGTTGCCTTAAAGGGCTCGTGTGCATTAACGGCAACACCGTACTTTGCGGCAGTTTCAAGCACCTTTTGGTAGTGCCTGTGCATCCACTGCCCGTGATGATACTCTCCCTTTGGAATTATTTTACCCACATAGCCCGTTTTTACCATGCTTACACCAAGGCTGTGCATTAGCGCATAGGCGGTATCCAGCTGCTGCTCGTAGGTGCGTGGAGCTGCCGATGTTTCGTGGTGCATAATTATCTCAACGCCCTTGCTCTTACCGTAGCGTACAACTTCCTGCAAATCGTAATCGGCATAAGGGGTAACAAAGTCAAACACGCCCTCCCTATCGTCAAAGCCAATCCAGTGCTCCCAGCCGGTGTTCCAGCCCTCTACAAGCACTGCGCCTATGCTATTTTCGGCAGCAAAGTCGATGTAACGCTTAGCATTAGCCGTGGTGGCACCATGCTTTCCGCTTGCCATATCCCACGATGCCTTGTCCAGATGCATTTCCCACCATATACCAACGTACTTGGTTGGCTTAATCCACGATACATCGCCCAGCTTATTGGGCTCGTTCAAGTTCTCAATGAGTCGCGATTCAATTAAATCACCAGCCCTATCGGTCACCATAACCGTGCGCCAAGGCGTGCTAAAGGGCACTTTAACCACAGCCTTTACACCAGTGGCATTGCCAACCAGTTCACTCTCCATTAGGAAGCGCGATGGGAAAACCTTTAGCGTCATATCGGTGTAATCGCCCATATCGGCCTCATGAAAGCTAAGGTAAAGTCCCTCGGCGGTTTTCATGGTTACTGGCGTATTCACCGCATTCTCTGGAATGTAGGTTTGAGCCAAATTGGGATGATTCTGCTTGCTAAGCGCATCGATACCGCTAAATGGGGTTGTATTGTAAAGGTGCTCATAGATATCCCAATCGCCAGGTTGCCACCAGCAGGTGTGGTTGCCAGCTAGCTGAAACTGCGTGTGCTCATCCATAATGATAAGGGTATCTAAGCCTGCCTGTGATGGGAACTCGTACCTAAAGCCCATGCCATCGTCGTAAATCCTAAAGACAATATCCAGCTTACGGTTGGGCGCCTGTTGCTCAACCAGCGATACGCGTAGCTCATTAAAGCGGTTATCAACGTGCAGCTGCTCGCCCCAAGGCATCTCCCAAGGGTCGTTAACGGCTCTGGTTGCCGTATCGGTAATTGCTAGCCCCAGTGCAATGGGCGCTGCATTCTTAAAGGTAAAGCCAAGGGTTGATGTGTCTATTACCGTTACATCGCCCCGCAGCAACCTATAGGCCGGCTGCCCATTATCAAGCAAAAGGAACTCAACCTTAAGAACTCCTTTTGGTGAGGATATATCAACCCTATTGATATCAAGAACACTGCTGCACGCCTGCAAAAGTGTTGCTGCAAGCACTGCTGAAATCATGAAAAACCGTTTCATATGCAAGTATTTTAGGTTTTGTTGCCGATTTGGATTTACGTGCACCCCCAAGAGTATGCATATCAAAAAAACGGAATTTTATCTGGTTAAACAAACTGAAAATCAGCGCAAACGATTGCATAAGTTCACTTTTAACAAAAAAAGAGCATCCCCCCGACAAATAATCATCGGAGGGACGCTCGGGTCAAAACAAACACACACACTATGAAAATCTATACCTCTTGGTTCACTATACTTGGAGCAGCCTCTACTGCTTGCTTAAGCTGGCGTAGGGCCACTTTGGGGTTACTAATAACATTGCAACCGCCAATACATCCGCCCTCGCAGGTCATTACCTCTACAAAGTTTCCGGGGCAGCTCTTTGGGAATGATTTTAGCTGGCGGATGGCCGCTTTGTCTATTCCGTTAATCTGAATATCAGTAATTTTTAGGGTTGATGGAGCTAATGCCTTAACCGCTTGGGTTACCCCACCGCTAGCGCCAAAGCCACGGCCTTCGCCCGATGGGTAGCGCTCAATCTCGGTAGAGCGAAGGGCATTAACATCAATACCCGCAGCAACCATCCATGCGCCATACTCCTCAAAACTTAAGGTGTAATCTACGTTTGGATCGTGGAACGACTCCCAGCGCTTTGCGGGGCAAGGGCTAACAAACACCAACACATCGTTTGGATGATTGTGGCGTGCCACCTGCGCAGCGTAGTACATTGGGGTATGGGTATGCGATACGTATGGTTTTAGCTGCTCAATATGCTTATCAACTAGCTGTGTATAGGCAGGACAGCAGCTGGTGGTCATGAATGGCGCGCCAGATTCCAAACGTTCTTGCAGCTCTGCGGCCTCCACTTTAGTTGTGATATCGGCACCCTCGGCAACCTCATAAACATAGTCGAAGCCAAGCTCCTTAAAGCTGTGCAGAATTTTGCCCATATCGGCACTAAACTGCCCGGCAATAGCTGGAGCAACCATGGCTACAAGCTTGCGTCCTTCACGTTTATTGCGGAAAATCTCAACTAAGTGCGATTTTTCCATTACTGCACCAAAAGGACAAGCGGTCATACACTTACCACAGTTAATACATTTGGTTATATCAATAGACTCAACACCATCGTCGCTCTTGCTAATTGCTCCTACAGGGCAAGCCTCCTCACAAGGAACTGGCATGTAAACAATGGCGTGGAAAGGACAAACCTTTAAGCACTGACCACAGTTTACGCATGTTGTATGATCGATAGATGCTTGTCCATCGACAAATTTTATGGAATCCTTTGGACAGTTAACCATACATGGTCTGGCCACACAGCCACGGCACATATTGGTAACCTGATAGCTGGTTTTGCGGCACGATGAGCAGGCCTCGTCAACCACGGTTAAAACGGTATCGGTAAGCTCTGTGCGCTGGTTGGCCATACGAGCGTAATCCGAAAGTGGGGTTAGCTCATCAACCTCGTCGCTGATGTTATAGCCCAGCAGAGCCATTAGCTTGTACTTAATTACAGCCCTATCCTTGTGCACACAGCAACGAACAGAGCCATTCTTACGAGGGCGCATCTCTATGGGAATGCGGTTAATCCCCTCTTCCAGCCTATTTTCTATTAGTAAACGGACAACACGAGTTATAAGCTCACGTCTGATGAGCATTGCATTATTAGTTACAGCCATATCAAAATCCCTCCTATCCCTTAATCTCTTTTCGAATCTCAGCAATTAGTAACGACACAGAAGCCTGTGCTATACAGCGTCCATTTATTGTTGCAAAAGGTGGCCTTCCATTCTTTGGATGGTTGCAAAAATCGAGGCAGGGCGAACCTTTAACGTCCACCATTCCACGTAGGTCGGGGGGTAAGCACTCCGAAAGCAGCTGAAGTTCCGATCCTCCCATCAGGTAACAGAGCGTACCCGAACAAACTAGCACTTCAATCTTTTTATCATCCATGGCTCACTAAATAAATTGTATGTTTACTTCCTTTAAAAACTTCTCTTCCAGTAGTCGCGCAATTTTGCGCATTACGTTACGCCTAATTTCTAGCTCCACAGGCAAAGAGGGGTCTTGGTGCGCAACGTTTATCTTGGTGCCAACCACAAGGCTTATTACATCGGAACCCAGCAGCAACTTGCAAATGGCCACAGCCGGACCAGCTCCTAATACTTCGGAGCCTTGCATGTTTTCAAGAATCTCGGCAACCCGTCCAATGGTTAGAATACCTTCGGTAACCAAATCTATCCCCTTCATTTTTGATGCGGGGGGAAGGCCAGAATCATCGATATTGAACCCAACATCAATGGATAAACCAAGTTCCCTAGCCAGTATTTGAGAGGTTGTACCACCACAAACAACCTTTTTACCCTTAAAGTCACTAACCATCTCGGCAAGCAGCTTATCGCGAATCTCATCGTACGGAGGGCCAGAGCAAACCATAAGCCTGCGGGGCTCCCTAAAGTGAATTACAGCACAGCTGATATCGTCCTGTGGTTTATATATGTCGTTTGCGTTCGACTTGCGGATAACCACCTTTGCCAGCTCGTGAGCCGATACAGTAGGATCTTCAATTATTCGGTTACAAATGAACTCCCTAATGGAATCGTCGCCATAGCCAAAGGGCATGTCGTTAGTACCTATCCCCGATTGTGTTACACCGTCGGATACCATCACAACCCTATCGTCCCGCTCAAGAGTAAAGTGCGATAGGTACATCTGCCGGGCTCTACCACCCTCAAGCACCACGTTTACCCGCTCCTTTTCAATCTCAATAACCCGTCCGTTCCTAATGAGCATCCAAGCAGGATTGTCGAACTCTATTATCCGCGTTTCCCCTCCACTCTCTATATCGATAATAGTAAATGTAGCGTAGCTAATTTGCCGTTTGCTATCAACAGGCAGTGTGCTCATTATAATTTGGGCCGTGCGGTCTATGGGCTGCTTTTCTAACGTGAACGTTACAGCCATTGATGCGGTTAGCGTGGCAAGCACGTTGGCCTTAATACCGCTGCCCAATCCATCGGACATAACCGCTATTATCCTATCCTCTTCCTTTATTCGGCGCGATAGGAATACATCGCCACAAACTTGGCACCCCTCTTTAGAAAGCTGCGCACAATCTACATCAACATGAAATGCTCTCGTCTTCATCCCCAAATCCTCCGTTAAACGATTCTAGTATTGAGTTGAGCATTGTTTCGGTTCGCGAGGCATTCTCGCCAAGCAGATAGGCTATTTTCTGAACCGTTTCAAGATTTTCCTTGATGATAAAACGGGTTCGTCTAACCACCTCGTCGCTCCGCACCTCGGGGATATACAGATCGCGCACTATAGCGCAAACTATTTTATGCTGCTGCACAGAGAACACCGAAACTTTAAGCAGATGACCGTTGAGCTTCACATCCCTATCAATTATATCCTTCCCTGTTCTAAGCACAAGGGAGAAAAACTTATGGAACGGAACAAGCTTGGTAACATCGGCGCCCCCCATTCCGGGGTTAACATCAAAAATTAGCTGGGCATCGGAGCCTAACATACGAGCAAAGTTCTGGTTGCCTTCTAGTACCCTAAGGTTTTCGTCAACAAGAAGCACTCCGCTTGGAATACGCTGGAGAAGCACCGTTGCCTTATCGTGTGCAACCCTGCGCATGTAGGATACGCACATGTTACGCTCGGCTTTACCTTCGAGCATTGCAATGGCAAAATCGTTACAGCTCTCATACCCACAGCCTCCACAGTTTAGCTCATCCTTAACGGAGAGCTTACCTACAGCCTTTAGGGCTTCGGCTATATCCTGACTACTATGAACCGTCCTGCCGTTGGCTGGCAAGGAAACAGGATCCATGCCAATAGGCACTGTGCTAATTAGCTCGTTTCCTGGGCCTACGGTTTTCATCTTAACCAATGTGCTTTTAGCTACAACTCCGCGGCGCACAGCAATGGATTTTTTATGACTAACACCAGGGCCATTAATACAGCCTCCAGCGCAAGCCAACAGCTCAAGAAACAGGGTGCTAGAGGAATCCCACTCCTCAATTCCCGTAAGAGTTTGGCGCACGGCATCCATCCCCGAGAAGGACATAAAATGAATATCGGTACCACTCATGCCTCTTCTAATTCCCTCTATCATTCCCCCTTCTACTGGGTAAATGGCACCAGATACGGCCTCTACGGGTTCAAAATACGACTCCTCATTTACGGCGGTTGGTACCAGTTCAATCCACTCATCGTCTAGCCAAGAGCGAAGCTCATCAAAGGTTAAAGCGGCATCAATTATCTGCTTATTGGAGTCGGATTCGCGTTTCTTTGCAATGCATGGCCCCACAAATACCACATGGGTATTGACACCATAGTAATCCTTTAGGTACTGAGCATGCGCCTGTGCTGGCGATAGCACTGGCGAAATAAGATTATAGTACTGAGGGTAATGCTTTCGTACAAGATCAACAATGGCAGGACAAGCCGATGAGATGGTTACCCCTCCCTTGCTTTGTAGCAATGTGCTCCTGATGTTCCTATTAACCATCTCTGCTCCAAGAGCCGTTTCCGACACTGCAAAAACCCCTAAGCGCTTAATGGCTGCTATTAGTGTAGATGGCGCCACCCCTTCGAATTCGCTTACCCACGATGGAGCCAAGGATACAACTACCCTTTTCCCATTCCTGATAAGCATTTTAACAACCTCCAAATCGCTTCTAACCTTTTTTGCCTTTACAGGGCAAACCTCCACGCACTTGCCGCAAGCAATGCAAACCTCGTCTATTACCGATGCGCAGTCGTTAGAGATGCGAATGGCCTTTACAGGACAGTGCCTTATGCACTTGTAGCAGTCCTGACAGTTGTTCTGTTCTGTGTATATGGGTTGATTAACGTTCATGGCATTCGGCAAATGACTGTTCTATGATTCCAATGGCACCCGCAGGAGTAACGGCCTCGTACTGCTTTCCGTTAATCCAAATAACAGGCCCCTTATTGCACGAACCAGAACATAGCTGTCCCTTGAACATCACCCTATCCTCAAGCTTGTTCTCCTTAAGGTAAGCCTTAAGTGCCTCAAGCGTCTCTCTGTTTCCCCTGGAAAAGCAAGAGCTCCCCAAGCAGATTACCAGTTCAATTTTGCCACTTGTTTTCATGATACGTTGTGTGTGTTGTGTGTTTTGTTTCAAGACCATTTAGCTTAGTGCAGGGCTTATGGTCTGGTATTGACTAACCAAATCGGCATATGCTTCTGCAAGGTCGTCGGTTAGTAACGATTGCTTGTAAGCTATTCCGTCTGGTGCGTAGAATGGTTTAACCGAAAAGTTCCATATTATTCTTATACCCGCATCAATCATGGATTGAGCAACTGCCTCTACCTGCTCCGATGGGGTTGCTATAATTCCCATAACTAGATGCATGCGTTGTACCATGGAGCTAAACCTATCCATCTCTATCACCTTTACTCCCCATAGCTCGTTATCAATAAGGGTTGGCTTAACATCAAATGCAGCAACCAGCTTTATTCCGCAGCTAAGAAACGACTGGTTAGTTATTATGGCATTTGCTAAACGGCCACAGCCAACAATGCAAGCTTCATCAACCCTAAAGAATCCTAGCACCTCCTCCAGATGATGTATCAACGGGTTAACATCAAAAATTGCCCTAACACCATCGCCCGCACTGGCCTGCTGCAAATCGGAGAAAACAACTGATGTATCAACGCCCTGCTGTTCGGCTATTGACTCAATGGAGACCATTGTTTTTCCCTTTAAAGAGAATATACGCAAGCCAATAAGGTACCTACGTAATCGTTGCAGCGCGTCGGCATCGAACGTTGCTACATCAGCCAATCTCATTGTTTTCTCTTCCATGGTTGTTGTTTTTCTTTAACCAGCTTGGAATACCAGTGTGCACTGCGCTATGAAACCCAAAACCAACCCAAAACAGCAACAGCAGCACACTGGACACCCAAACTATTGGCCTAAGGCCATATTCGGTAATAATTCCATCAATTTTTAATTAGGATTCACCCTCTTCTGGTGAAGGGTAGCCAGAGCAGAGGCTACCCTTCGAGAGAAAAGCACGACTATAACCTTAATATGCATACCCTTATGCAAAGGGTATTACTATTATTGCAAAGTCTGCCATGCGCTTTACTAATCCTAAACCTACATTACAACCGCATCGCTCAACCTCTTGTTAGCCAATTAACGGTATGCCACTCTATTTTCAACCTACGTGCCAACAATCGTATATTGNNATTCAGTACAAAGAGCAAGTAAACGGTGTACTGTTTAAGGACACTGTTCCTTTTCCTAACACTATGGCTAAATGAATGGGTTTACTGGAGGCTCTTCACAGCAAAAAAGAATGTGAAAGGGTGTTAAAACAACAAAAGCAGGCTAAAAACCTGCTTCTATTATAAACTATCTTATGGTGCTACCTGTCTATACCGTAAGTTTTGCACTTCTGATACAACGTATTGCGACTAATTTTAAGAATTTTTGCGGCTTTACTCATATTTCCAGAGCAAAGGTCTATGGTTTTAATAAGAGCCTCCTTTTCTACCTCCTCTAGCGATTTTAGTCTATAACCGGCAATACTTGTATCGGAATCTGAAGTAGATGGCTCACTGTAAAAGTACTTCATTCGGAACTCCTTCTCGTCCTTAACATCAAGAAGAATCTCACCATTAAGGTTTACCGTTTTTTCAATAAAGTTTTCCAGTTCCCTAACATTTCCAGGCCACTCGTACCTAAGTAGCATTTGGAAAACATCGCGTTCAATTACGGGAACATCCTTGCGGAGCTTAATGGCTTTTGAGTTTAAGAAGAATTTTATTAGAATAGGAATGTCCTCTCTGCGTTCCCGTAAAGGCGGAATTCTTAGTGGTATTACGCTTAGGCGGTAGTATAAATCTAGCCTAAACTTATTCTTTTCAACCTCTTCCTTCAAATCCTTGTTAGTAGCCGCAATTATTCTAACATCAACGGGAATGGGCTTGCTTCCTCCAACGCGCGTAATCATCCCCTCCTGTATGGCTCTAAGTAGCCGAACCTGCATATCGATAGGCATTTCTCCAACCTCATCAAGGAAAAGGGTTCCTCCATTGGCCAGTTCAAACTTACCAGGTCGCCCACCCTTTCTTGCACCAGTAAAAGCACCTTCTTCGTAGCCAAATAGTTCGCTTTCTATAAGCGTTTCGGGTATTGCACCACAGTTAACCGCAACAAAACCAGAATCGCGACGCGAGCTGTGATTGTGAATTGCCTGCGCAAACACCTCTTTCCCTGTGCCACTTTCGCCAGTTATGAGGATTGTAGATGGGCTATCGGATACGTGCTGCGCAAAGTCTATTATTCTGCGTATGGACTCGCTGGCACCAATTATATCGTCGAAGGTGTAACGGGCATTCATCCCCGTAAACTTATTTACAACGCTATAAACGCGCTTCATATCCCTAAACGTGAGCACAACACCTTCCAACTCTCCATCGGGAAAAAGAATGGGCATAGCATTCATTACATATCGCCCTTCACCAGAGAATCCTACAAGTGAAACCTCCTCGTCCAGCAAGCGCTCCGACCTACTTACCACGCGCCAAACATCGCTCCACTTTGGAAGAAAATCCTGGATGGGCTTTCCCACCAAGTCTCTGCTGTTTATACCAAACGACTTACATGCGGTGCTATTAACCCTACCAATTGTATTATCCTTATTGATGGTAATAATGGAAAACGACATGTTATTGATAACCGCATCGAGGAAGCTGGATGAGGCTTGCAGCTCTTCCAGCAGCTTATTATTCCTAAGCTGATGCTCAATGGATTTAACTGCAGCAACAACCAAGCCCAAGGTATGTGGATGCACTAAAGTGCTTTTCCCTGTAAGGTTTATTGTAGCTATTATTTTCCCATCCACATCGTGAACAGGTGCTGCAGAGCAAGTCCAACGATGGTATGCATTAATAAAGTGCTCCTGGGCGGTTAGCTGAATAGGGCTACCCTCGGTAATGGCTAAAGACATGGCATTAGTACCAATACTCTCCTCGGCCATAAACGCTCCGGGAATCATGTTTAGAACTGCTGCATCGCGAAGCGTCTCGTCGTCTCCAAGAATTTGCAGGATACACCCCTTCCCATCGGTAAGCATAACCACAAATCCCGAACCAGATAGTAGTGTGTATAGGTTCTGCAAAAAAGGTAAAGCCACGGTTATCAGCTCCTTTTTGTTCTCGAGCAGATTGGCCAACTCGCTCTCCTTAAGTATCATCTTTGGGAATAGCATATCGGGCTCAACCCCATAATCCTTACTGCGAGTATGCGATTGCCTAATTATGTTATCCCTTTGCTTCTGAAAACGAACCATTCCAACTCCTTTTATCGATTGACAAACCTACAAAGGAATACGAGAGATTCAAAGTATTGTTATACAAATAACAGATGTTGTACAAAACAAAATAGGGTGCCTAATAGCACCCTAAACCATTTAAGCTTGACCTGTTGGCCCGCCAAAGTTCATTGGGAAAGGAGGTAATCCGCCCCCCTCCGAAACGTCAACAACGCCGTGATTTGCCTCAAACTTGGCCAAGTTTTCTTGTAGGGCAAGCAGTAGGCGTTTTGCATGATCGGGAGTAAGAATTATGCGCGATTTTACCTGTGCCTTTGGCATGCCCGGCATAATGCGTACAAAATCTACTATGAATTCCGATGTAGAGTGGGTAATTATAGCGAGATTAGAGTAGGTTCCCTGTGCAACCTCGTCGCTAATTTCAATGTTAATAGGGTTCTTCTTATCAGACATGAGTTTTATTCTTTTAGAATGCTAATGTAGTAAAATAAGAGAGAGCGAACCAAATGCAGAGTGCTGTTTTGCAATCAACCCAAACAAAAAAGGGGTGCCGCCATGGCACCCCTTTCCAAATTATATGTAAGACTAAGCTATGCTTCTACCGATTGAGAGGTGTGAGCAAGCTGCTCATAATCCTCTTTAGAGTGAACAATTAGCTTATCAAACTCTCTTAGACCTGTACCTGCAGGAATCAAGTGTCCGCAAATTACGTTCTCTTTCAAGCCCTCAAGGTTGTCAACTTTACCGTGAATTGCGGCTTCGTTAAGTACCTTTGTGGTTTCCTGGAACGATGCTGCCGACATAAAGCTGGTTGTTTGTAGCGCAGCACGGGTAATACCCTGTAGTACCTGGCTAGAAGTAGCAGGAACCGCATCGCGTCCAACAACTGGCTTAAGATCCTTACGCTTAAGAATTGAGTTCTCATCACGTAATCGGCGCGCAGTGATAATCTGACCAGGGCGAAGTGAGGCTGAGTCGCCAGAATCAACAACAACTTTCTTGTCGTAGATCCAATCGTTCTCATCCATAAACTCCCACTTGTCAACAATCTGGCGCTCTAGGAAGCGAGTATCACCTGGGTCGTCAATCTCAACTTTACGCATCATCTGACGAACAATAACCTCAAAGTGCTTGTCGTTAATCTTCACACCCTGTAGGCGGTAAACTTCCTGAACCTCGTTAACAATGTACTCCTGAACCTTGGTTGGACCCTTAATTGCAAGAATATCTGATGGGGTAATTGCACCATCGGAAAGTGGCATACCAGCGCGTACGTAGTCGTTCTCCTGAACAAGAATTTGCTT
>DHVO01000222.1:13015-13887 GCA_002412705.1 Bacteroidales bacterium UBA5206
CCATCAATCTCCGAAACAACAGCTGGATTAGATGGGTTACGCGCCTCAAACAGCTCGGTTACACGAGGAAGACCACCGGTGATATCACCAGACTTACCTACAGCTCTTGGAATCTTAACAAGTACATCACCACCCTTAACCATAGCACCATCTTCAACTACAAGGTGCGACGATACTGGTAAGTTGTAGTTACGGATAACCTCGTCGTTATCGGTCATAATCTTAATCATCGGGTTCTTGGTACGATCACGACTTTCGATAATAACCTTTTCGCGGTAACCGGTCTGCTCATCAGACTCCTCACGGAAAGTAACATCTTTGATAACCGAATCAAAGGCAATTCTACCTGCCGATTCAGAAATGATAACAGCATTCCATGGGTCCCATTCGCATATTAGCTGTCCCTTGGCAACATCGTCACCAGCGTTGATGTACAGCTTCGAACCGTAAGGTACGTTATGTGTGCTTAGGGTAATTCCAGTATTCTTGTCAACAATACGCATCTCTGCTAAACGGCCAATAACCACAAGGAATGTTTTTCCATCCTCGGTACGCTCAACCGTTCTAAGCTCATCAATCTCAGCACGACCATCGAATCGAGCAACAATTTTAGAGTCGGAGATGATGTTTGATGCGGTACCCCCAACGTGGAAGGTACGAAGAGTAAGCTGTGTACCAGGCTCACCAATTGATTGAGCTGCAATAACACCCACGGCCTCACCTTTTTGAACCATACGGCCATTAGCAAGGTTACGTCCGTAGCATTTTGCACAAACACCCTTCTTAGACTCGCAGGTAAGAACCGAACGAATCTCAACTTGCTCTATTGGAGACTCATCAATTATCTTACAAATTTCCTCGGTTAGCTCTTC
>DHVO01000222.1:14009-14962 GCA_002412705.1 Bacteroidales bacterium UBA5206
AGCGCGGTATCGGCCAAACCTTTACGAGCACCGTGGGTAGAGATAAAGTACTCAAGAACCGAAAGACCTTCCTTAAAGTTCGAAAGAATTGGGTTCTCAATAATCTCGCTACCAGTAGAGCCAGATTTTTGTGGTTTTGCCATAAGACCACGCATACCGCAAAGCTGACGAATCTGCTCCTTAGAACCACGGGCACCAGAGTCAAGCATCATGTAAACTGAGTTGAACCCTTGGTTGTCCTCTGCAATTTTCTTAAGCAGGGTAATGGTTAGCTTCGCGTTGGTATGTGTCCAGATATCAATAATCTGGTTATAACGTTCGTTATTGGTGATAAGACCCATGTTGTAGTTGGCCATAACCTCGTCAACCTGAGCGTAGCCCTCTTCAACAAGTTCTACCTTATCGTCTGGAACAATAACGTCGTTTAGATTGAACGACAGACCACCCCTGAACGCCATGTAGTATCCTAGATCCTTAATATCATCAAGGAACTGTGCAGTACGTGCAGTACCAGCCTTCTTAAGTACTGTACCAATAATGTCGCGAAGCGATTTCTTGGTTAGCACCTCGTTAATGTAACCCATCTCGGTAGGAACGTACTGGTTAAAGATGATACGACCTACGGTGGTTTCAATTAGCTCATGTTTGTATGAGCCATCGGGCTGTTGCTGCTTAATACGTACCTTAACAATGGCATGAAGGTCTGCGGCCTTCTCGTTGTAAGCAATAACTGTTTCCTCGGCTGAATAGAAAATAAGTCCTTCACCTTTCACCCCTCTACGTGGCTTGGTAATGTAGTACAAACCAAGAACCATGTCCTGCGAAGGTACGGTAATAGGCGCACCGTTTGCTGGGTTAAGGATGTTGTGAGAACCTAACATCAGCATCTGAGCTTCAAGTACAGCCTCGTTGCCAAGAGGAAGGTGAACCGCCATCTGGTCACCGTCAAAGTC
>DHVO01000222.1:14982-23243 GCA_002412705.1 Bacteroidales bacterium UBA5206
CATTCTCAAGAATATCCCAAACAACTGGATCCTTCCTATCAACAATCTTCTTTGCCGATTTAACCGTTTTTACAATACCGCGCTCAATAAGCTTACGGATTACAAACGGCTTGTATAGCTCGGCTGCCATGTCTTTTGGCAAACCGCACTCGTGCATTTTTAGCTCTGGACCCACAACAATTACGGAACGGGCAGAGTAGTCAACACGCTTACCCAACAAGTTCTGACGGAAACGACCCTGCTTACCCTTTAAGCTATCGCTTAACGATTTAAGTGGACGGTTGGCATCAGTTTTAACTGCGTTAGATTTGCGTGAGTTATCGAATAGCGAGTCAACAGACTCTTGAAGCATACGTTTCTCATTTCTAAGAATCACTTCAGGAGCTTTAATCTCAATAAGCCTCTTTAAGCGGTTATTACGAATAATAACCCTGCGGTACAAGTCATTAAGATCCGAAGTCGCAAAACGACCCCCATCAAGAGGAACTAACGGACGAAGTTCTGGTGGAATAACAGGAACCACCTTAAGAATCATCCACTCTGGACGGTTAATGTTAACAGACTCACGGAAAGCCTCAACAACCTGAAGACGCTTAAGCGCTTCATTCTTACGTTGCTGAGAGGTTTCGTTGTTTGCTTGGTGACGCAGTTTGTACGACAGCTCATCTAGATCGATACGGGTAAGAAGCGTATGAAGCGCCTCTGCCCCCATACCAGCCATAAACTTGTTTGGGTCGCTATCGTCAAGGTGCTGGTTCTCCTTTGGAAGGGTTTCTAGAATATCTAGGTACTCCTCCTCGGTAAGAAAGTCAAGGTATTTAACACCATCAGCAGCCTTAATACCTGGGTTTATAACAACGTAACGCTCGTAGTAAATAATAGCATCTAACTTCTTGGTAGGAAGTCCCAATAGGTAGCCAATTTTATTTGGCAGGGATCGGAAATACCATATATGAGCAACAGGAACTACCAAGTTAATGTGCCCCATACGTTCGCGACGCACCTTCTTCTCAGTAACCTCTACTCCGCATCGGTCGCAAACGATACCTTTATATCTGATTCGCTTGTACTTTCCGCAGTGGCACTCATAGTCTTTAACGGGACCAAAAATGCGCTCGCAGAAAAGACCGTCACGTTCAGGCTTATAGGTACGGTAGTTTATGGTTTCGGGTTTTAGCACTTCACCGCTCGACCGCTCCAAAACCTCTTCGGGCGATGCAAGACCAATGGTAATTTTGTTAAAGCTGCTTTTAACCTTATTATCCCTTCTGAACGACATATTCTGTAAGTTATATAAGTTAAGTTTTGCAAAGTAGGTCGGGGACTCTCCTCCCCGACCAAGATGTAAGCAAAACGGTCTAGTCGAGATTTATGCTCAATCCCAGACCTCGGAGCTCGTGCAGAAGAACGTTTAGCGACTCCGGTATTCCGGCAGGTGGCATTGATTCTCCCTTAACAATAGCCTCGTAAGCCTTTGCTCTACCAACAACGTCATCGGACTTAATGGTGAGGATCTCCTGAAGGATGTGCGATGCACCAAATGCCTCAAGAGCCCAAACCTCCATCTCTCCGAAACGCTGACCCCCAAACTGGGCTTTACCACCAAGGGGCTGTTGGGTAATAAGCGAGTATGGTCCAATAGAACGGGCGTGCATCTTATCGTCAACCATATGGCCTAGCTTAAGCATGTAGATAACACCTACGGTTGCTGGCTGGTCAAAGCGCTCACCGGTACCGCCATCATGTAAATAGCTTCTACCATAACGTGGAACGCCTGCTTGATCGGTGTACTTGCTGATCTCATCAAGATCGCCTCCATCAAAAATTGGAGTGGCAAACTTAACGCCCAGCTTCTGTCCGGCCCATCCTAGAACGGTTTCGTAAATCTGTCCAAGGTTCATACGAGAAGGCACACCTAGTGGGTTTAGCACTATATCTACTGGTGTTCCGTCCTCAAGGAATGGCATATCCTCGTCGCGTACAATTTTGGCAACAATACCCTTGTTTCCGTGACGACCCGCCATTTTATCCCCTACCTTAATCTTACGCTTCTTAGCAATGTAAACCTTTGCAAGCTGAATAATACCTGCTGGTAGCTCATCACCTATGGTTACATTGAACTTCTTGCGTTTGTATTCGGCATCGTACTCCTTGAACTTAAGCACGTAGTTGTGGATAATTGCTCTAATGGTATCGTTCTTTTTCTTATCGGTAGTCCACTTGTTTGGATTTACGTTTAAGTAGTCGATATCCATAAGCATCTTCTGGGTAAACTTAACCCCACGGCCAATTAGCTCTTGGTTTAGGGTATCGTAAACACCTTGCGAAGTTTTTCCGTTAACTACAAGGAATAATTTGTCGATAAGGCGATTCTTAAGCTCGTTAACGTGGTTGTTAAACTCGTCATCGATTCTAGCAAGAAGGTTCTTCTCATTGCTCTTGCCCTTTTTAGGATCTTTTACTGAGCGAGAGAACAAAGCCTTATCGATAACAACACCACGTAGCGATGGAGATGCCTTTAGCGAAGCATCCTTAACATCACCAGCCTTATCACCAAAGATTGCGCGAAGAAGCTTCTCCTCTGGTGTTGGATCAGATTCGCCTTTAGGAGTAATCTTACCAATTAGGATATCACCAGGAACCACTTCGGCACCAATACGAATCATACCGTTCTCGTCGAGGTTTTTAGTAGCCTCTTCGCTAACGTTAGGAATGTCGGCTGTTAGCTCCTCCATTCCGCGCTTGGTATCGCGAACCTCAAGTATATACTCATCAATGTGAAGCGAAGTAAAGATATCCTCCCTAACAACGCGCTCACTAATTACAATAGCATCCTCAAAGTTATAACCCTTCCATGGCATGAACGCCACTTTTAGGTTACGACCTAAAGCAAGCTCGCCATCTGCCGTTGCATAGCCTTGGGTTAAGATTTGGCCTTTCTTAATAGCCTGGCCCTTAACTACCATTGGCTTAATGTTGATGCAGGTGTTCTGGTTCGTCTTTTTGAACTTAGGCATTATGTAACGCTTCACTTCGGGATCGAAGCTAACAAAACGTTCCTCCTCTGTTTGGTTATAGCGAACCACAATCTCGTTGGCATCAACAAACTCAACAACGCCATCCTCTTCTGCAACAACCTGTACGCGGCTATCCTTAACTACGGCACCTTCAAGACCTGTTCCAACAACGGGAACCTCGGGGTTTAGTAGAGGAACAGCCTGGCGCATCATGTTTGAACCCATCAGCGCACGGTTAGCGTCGTCGTGCTCAAGGAATGGAATAAGCGATGCTGCAATAGAAGCAATCTGGTTAGGAGCAACGTCCATTAAATCCACGCTCTCCTTCTCAGAAAGAGGGAAGTCTCCTTCGTAACGAGCTTTAACTTTAGCGTTAACAAAGTTTCCGTCGTCATCAAGAGGAGCGTTGGCCTGACCAATAATCTTTGCTTCTTCTTCTTCTGCGCTTAGGTATATAACTCCATCATCGGTTAAATCAACTTTACCAGTTTCAACCTTTCTGTATGGGGTTTCAATAAAGCCCAGATTGTTAATCTTTGCGTAAACACAAAGAGATGATATAAGACCGATATTTGGTCCTTCAGGAGTTTCGATTGGACACAACCTACCGTAGTGGGTGTAGTGAACGTCACGAACCTCAAAACCAGCACGCTCACGCGATAAACCACCTGGTCCTAACGCAGATAAACGACGCTTGTGGGTCATCTCTGCAAGAGGGTTGGTTTGATCCATGAACTGAGAGAGCTGGTTGGTACCAAAGAATGAGTTGATTACCGACGAAAGTGTCTTGGAGTTGATAAGATCTATCGGGGTAAATACCTCATTATCGCGAACGTTCATACGCTCACGAATGGTACGAGCCATACGAGCTAAACCTACGCTAAATTGGGTAGCAAGCTGCTCACCAACGGTACGTACGCGACGGTTGCTCAAGTGGTCGATATCATCAACATCTGCCTTAGAGTTAATAAGCTCTATCAGATACTTGATAATCTCGATTATATCCTCTTTAGTTAGAACCTTAACATCGCTAGGGGTTGTAAGGTTTAACTTCTTATTGATTCTATAGCGACCAACTTCTCCTAAATCGTAGCGCTTATCGGAGAAGAATAGTTTATCAATCACATCACGGGCTGTAGCCTCATCAGGTGGTTCGGAGTTACGCAGCTGACGGTAGATGTGAACAACCGCTTCTTTTTCGGAGTTACATGGGTCCTTTTGAAGCGTATTGTAGATAATTGCAAAATCAGAAATACTTTGACCTTCCTTGTGTAGTAGAATAGACTTGGTTCCAGAGTCAACAATTTCATCCACATGATCATTCTCCAGAATGGTTTCACGATCTAGGATAATCTCATTACGCTCAATAGAAACAACCTCTCCGGTATCCTCATCAACAAAATCCTCAATCCAAGTCTTAAGAACACGAGCCGCTAGGCGACGTCCTACATACTTTTTAAGGGTAGTTTTAGAAACCTTAATTTCGTCAGCAAGGTTAAATATTTCTAGAATATCTTTATCGCCTTCGTAGCCAATGGCACGAAGAAGCGTAGTAACAGGCAACTTCTTCTTACGATCGATGTATGCGTACATCACATTGTTGATGTCAGTAGCAAACTCAATCCAAGACCCCTTAAACGGAATAATTCTAGCGGAGTAAAGCTTAGTTCCATTTGCATGAACGCTTTGCCCGAAGAATACGCCAGGAGAGCGGTGAAGTTGAGATACAACAACCCTTTCGGCACCATTGATAACAAAGGTACCCCGAGGTGTCATATAGGGAATAGTCCCTAGGTACACGTCCTGTACAACGGTATCAAAGTCCTCGTGCTCAGGATCAGTACAATATAATTTAAGCTTAGCCTTAAGCGGTACGCTAAAGGTTAAACCACGTTCAAGGCACTCCTCAATAGAATAGCGTGGAGGGTCGATGTAATAATCGAGGAATTCCAGAACGAAATTATTCCTAGTGTCTGTGATAGGAAAGTTTTCGCCAAACACCTGATACAACCCCTCTCTCCTACGATCTTCTGGTGCTGTTCCCAACTGGAAGAATTCGCGGAAAGATTTAAGTTGCACCTCCAGAAAATCCGGATAGTCAAACCGGGTTTTGGTTTTGGCAAAGTTAATTCTCTGACTTTTTGTATCTGGAGACATTGTGATGGAATTAGTTGAACCAACAATAACAACAATAAAAAGGCTTAGAATCTATAAAATAGATTCTAAACCTCTAAAACCTAATATCAGGCTAACGCTATTTAAGTTCAACTTCTGCTCCTGCCTCTTCGAGTTGTGCTTTAAGAGATTCAGCTTCTTCTTTTGAAGCGCCTTCCTTAACGGTTTTTGGAGCAGCGTCAACAAGCTCTTTTGCCTCTTTAAGGCCAAGACCTGTAAGCTCCTTAACAAGCTTAACTACCTGCAGTTTGGCTCCACCAGCCGACTTCAGAACAACATCGAATGAAGTCTTCTCAGCTGCAGCAGCTTCACCACCAGCAGCTGGAGCAGCAACTGCAACAGCTGCAGCAGCAGGCTCAATACCATACTCATCCTTAAGGATTTGAGCAAGTTCGTTAACTTCCTTAACGGTTAGGTTAACCAATTCTTCTGCAAATTTCCTAAGATCTGCCATTTTTACTTGAGGTTTAAAATTAATTCAAAATTATTTTTCTTCACGTTCTGACAGGGTTTTAACAACACCTGCAAGGATATTGCGGCCTGATTGTAGTCCAGAAACAACATTTTTCGCTGGAGATTGAAGTAGAGCAATAACATCAGCAATAAGCTCGTTTTTGCTCTTAAGCGCAACAAGTGCGTCTAGTTGATTTTCTCCTACGTATATTGATTCTTCTACGAAAGCCGCTTTTAAAATGGGTTTTGGATGCTCCTTACGGAACTCCTTGATAAGCTTAGCAGGAACATTCCCTGCTTCGGTAAACATTACCGAGGTAGATCCCTTAAGGGTTCCGAACATTGCTGAAAAATCAGATTTTTCGCTACGTTCGAGAGCCTTCTTGAGAAGGGTGTTCTTAACCACTACCATTTTTACCTGCCTATCGAAACAAACACGGCGTAACTTGCTGGTTACTTCTGCGTTTAGTTCTGATGTATCGGCTAGATAAAAGTGAGGATACTGGTTAATCTGCTCGATAAGCCTATCAATCACTTCGTTTTTTTCTTCCCGTCTCATAGTGCTAAAGGGTCTGATATGAGTTATTAATTCGACTCTGAGATAGATTTGGGATCAATCGGTAACCCAAGGCTCATTGTTGTTGAAAGGAAAACACTCTTAATGTAGGTTCCTTTCGCAGCTGAAGGTTTCAGCTTGTTAATCATGTTAATGAACTCCTGAGCGTTCTCAACAATCTTCTCTGGGGTAAATGATACCTTTCCGATAGATGTGTGAACAATCCCAAATTTATCAACTTTGAAGTCGATCTTACCCTGCTTAACCTCTTTAACAGCCTTGTCGACGTCCATAGTAACGGTACCGCTCTTTGGGTTAGGCATAAGTCCACGAGGACCAAGTACGCGTCCTAGTGCACCAACCTTTGCCATTACGGTAGGCATTGTGATGATAACATCTACATCGGTCCAACCATTCTTAATCTTCTCGATGTATTCATCAAGCCCTACGTAATCGGCACCTGCTTCACGTGCAGCATCCTCCTTGTCGGGAGTACACAGCACAAGCACACGTACCTCTTTACCAGTACCGTGTGGAAGGGTCACAACACCACGAACCATCTGGTTGGCTTTTCTTGGATCTACGCCTAGGCGCACATCAATGTCAACAGATGCATCGAATTTGGTAGTTGTTACCTCTTTCAACAGGCTAGCGGCCTCAACAAGCTTATACTGTTTTCCAGGTTCAATCTTCGACAGAGCAAGCTTCCTGTTCTTTGTCAGTTTAGTCATTGCACAAAAGAGGTTAATAGTTAATTACCTGAAAATTCACCAGTCACAGTGATACCCATGCTACGTGCGGTACCAGCAACCATTTTCATTGCTGATTCCAACGTAAAGCAGTTCAAGTCAGGCATTTTGTCTTTAGCAATTTCCTTAACTTGATCCCATGTTACACTGGCAACTTTCTTACGGTTTGGCTCTGGTGAACCTGACTTTTGCTTTGATATTTCAAGCAACTGTACAGCCACCGGAGGGGTTTTAACAACAAAATCGAATGACTTGTCGGTATAGTAGGTAATTACCACAGGTAATACCTTACCAGCCATTGCTTGAGTTCTAGCATTAAACTGCTTGCAGAACTCCATGATGTTTACACCCTTCGAGCCTAGTGCAGGACCAACCGGAGGTGACGGGTTAGCGGCACCACCCTTGATTTGAAGCTTAATTAATCCAGCTACTTCCTTAGCCATAATGCATTAGCTCTTAAAATTATTACTCCTTTTCTACCTGCATGAAGCTTAGCTCCAACGGTGTCTTCCGGCCAAAGATCTTCACCATGACCTTTAGCTTTTTCTTCTCTTCGTTAACCTCCTCGATGATACCCGAAAATGAGTTAAACGGTCCATCAACCACCTTTACGGTTTCGCCAACATAGAAAGGAACATTTAGCTCCTCCTCGCTATCGGCTAGCTCATCAACCTTACCTAAAATTCGGTTAACCTCGGATTGGCGCAAGGGTATTGGATCACCTGTTCTAGGGTCACCCAAAAATCCTATAACGTTAGGTATATCCTTCAAGATATGGGGAATCTCACCTACCAATGCAGCTTCTATTAAAACGTAACCGGGATAGAAGATACGCTCCTTACTTACTTTTTTACCATTTCTAATCTGGTAAACTTTTTCAGTAGGGATAAGAACCTGTGATATAAAATCAGAAAGTTGAAGCCTGTTGATTTCGTTCTCAACATACTCCTTCACTTTCTTCTCTTTACCACCAATGGCTCTAATTACGTACCACTTCTTTACATTATCTTCCATTGAAGTACTCTTTCCCTTTTAATAAAGCATGCGGTAAATAAAATCCATAATGTTCTCAAAGGAAATATCCATTAAGAAGACAACTAGCGCTATCAATAGGGAAGCTATCATAACAATTAAAGCGCTAGACTGAAGCTCTTTCCACGTTGGCCACGATACCTTGTAAACAAGTTCGTTGTAAGCTTCTTCAAAGTAAGTTTTAATCTTCATACAGTCAAGATTATTTGCACGGGAGGAGCGACTCGAACGCCCGACACTCGGTTTTGGAGACCGATGCTCTACCAACTGAGCTACACC
>DHVO01000108.1 GCA_002412705.1 Bacteroidales bacterium UBA5206
GAACAACCCGCATTACATTTTTTTTGCGAAGATGAATAAAAAAACGAAATCGAGCAAAACTGCAAAAAATGGAGAAAAGTTTAATAAACTTCGAGCAATATGATGAATTATAGAATGGTAAGTTCAATAACAAATACATTTATTTAAAGAAAATTTACCAAATTGCGGCGTTAAACTATCCTAAACATTAAACCATGAAGCAGTTTTTATCCGCATTATTTGTAGCAATTGCACTTTTATTTGCCTACCAAAATGCAGAGGCCGTTCAAGCCTACCCAGATCCAATTGAGTACAAACTCCCTGATGGTAGTTTACTTACCATCATGTTAAAAGGTGACGAAAAAGTCAAATGGGCTACAACAACCGATGGCTATACTATACTAAGAAATAAGAAGGGATTCTTTGAGTATGCAACTCAATCCAAAGAAGGAAACCTCTCCCTTTCTGGAATTAGAGTAAGCAATGTTGAAAAGCGTACTGAAAAAGAGAAACAGCTGTTACAGTCACTACCTAAAGGGCTAAAGTACTCACAGTCGCAAACTCAGATGATGAAAAGCATTTGGGACATAAAGCAGCAAGAAGCCCAAAAATCATTCCCAACCACGGGTGAGAGAAAACTTGTTTGTATTCTAATTGGTTTTCCAGATTTAGCTTTCACCAAAACAAAGGATGACTTTGATGCCCTTTTTAACCAAGTTGGTTACGATGTAAATGGAGCAACCGGAAGTGTAAAAGATTACTATTTAGAGAACTCATGGGGACAGTTTGATTTAACTGTTACTGTTGCTGGTCCATATACTGCGTCGAACCCAATGGCATACTATGGCGCTAATGACACAAATGGAAATGATTCAAAACCTGACGAATTGGCCCGTGAAGCCGTTCTAAAAGCGAATCCTGATGTAAACTTCAAAGAGTTTGACAACGATAACGATGGCAATGTAGACGGTATATATATCATTTTTGCTGGTTATGGGGAAGAAGCAGGCGGACCAGATAATGCCATTTGGTCTCATGCATGGTCTTTTTCTACTGCAATTGTTGATGGTGTTAATGCTAGCAGATATTCCTGCTCTCCAGAGTTAAGGGGCAATACGGGAACCAACATGACCTCCATTGGGGTTATTTGTCACGAGTTTGGACATGTACTAGGAGCCCCAGACTATTACGACACAGATTACGAAGGAAGCGGAGGTGACTTTACTGGTACGGGAAAATGGGATATGATGGCTGGCGGTTCATGGAACAACGGAGGTGTTACGCCTGCCCATCATAATGGGTTTACTAAAACTTATGTTTACGAATGGGCTCCCGTTACCACATTAGATAAATCTGCATCAATTACATTAACAAACCAGCTTGTTGATAAAAATAATTTTTATAGAATTGATACAGAGACGCCTGGAGAGTTCTTTTTAATTGAAAACAGGAATCAGCTAAGCTTCGATAAAAAAATTCCTGGATCTGGTATGATAATTTACCATGTTCATGCTGATGTTTTTAACTCTGGAAATAGAATTAATGCTGGTGTTCCTCAGAAAATGTATCCTATTTGTGCTAACGCAGGACAAAATCCAAGCAGCACACCCACCTCTTATGGACCCATAAATTCTGGAGGCACTCCATTCCCAGGAACAAGTAATATAACCTCATTCACATCATCAACATATCCATCAATGATTGCTTGGAATGGAACTGCAGTTGACAAACCAATTACAAACATTAAGCGAGGAGATGTTGCAACAGATATTACCTTTGAGTTCATGGGTGGATATTCTGACAATCCATTGTCGTTCAACGCTACGGCCCTTTCTACTACAGAGATTCAACTGAACTGGCTAAAATTTGAGAACAAAAATGTAATCCTTGCTTATTCCAATGCACCCATTATTGCTAATCTTCAAGATGGAAATTCTTACACACTAGGACAAACGTTAAGTGACGGTTCACAAATCCTGTATGCTGGTGACCTTGAAACATTTAGTCATTCTAACTTAAGTGCCTCAACAAAATACTACTATAAGATTTGGACTATTCTTAATGAAACACCAGCATACTCTTCGGGTATTCTTGCTGAGTCGTCTACTATCTGCGAACTAATTTCAACACTACCTTATTCCAACAACTTTGAAAATGAATTTTTACCTGCTTGTTGGGAACAGGAATATGTGGCAAATAGCTTATCATGGATCTGGGGAAAAGGAAATGGTGAATCAAACCCAGCCAGTGCACATACAGGAAACAACAATATTTACTTTAGAGCTATTAGTCCTTCTGAGATGAACAGTGTAAGTAAACTTTTACTTCCTGCATTTAATCTAGAAGGTTTTACAAGTAATAACGTAGTTCTTGAGTTTTGGCTAACAAATGCTAAAAGAAATAGCTATCAGGATGTTCTTAAAGTTTATTATAGAACCAACGAAAGTAGTTGGACTTTGCTAAAGACTTACAATACTGACATGACTAGTTGGACTAAACAAACCTTAAATATTCCAGAAAAAGGGAATAGCGTTCAAATAGCATTTGAAGCAAGAGCAAACTGGGGTTATGGTGTTTGTATTGATGATATCAACCTATACGAGGGTTCTCCTGTGAGCACACCTACAAATGAGCTTGAAAACGCACGCATTTACCCAAATCCTTTCTCTAACGAGATTAACATCGAAAACCTTGTTGCTGCTAAAAAGGTTAAGGTTGTTAATCTTCTTGGGCAAACGCTTATTGATCAACAAGTAAGTAACGAAACCAGCACTAAAATCAATACCGAAAGTTTAGCGTCTGGCATATATCTAATTGTGATTGAGGGCAAAAACGGCCTACGAGCAGTTAACAAACTTGTAAAAAGATAAACTGGATTTAATTAGCAAGCATAAGCGAGGGGTAATCCCCCCTCGCTTTTTTGTTTTACATTGAAAAGAGTTATCTCAACAAAAGTTTCCGCACATAAAAAGTAACGTATATTTACAAATTGATAATCATGTTACTACTATGAAGAATTTCTTTGTTGGAAGCATAATCTCTATCGCACTTCTTTTTACTGAAGCAGGATTTGGACAAGAAGTTAAGAGTATAAAGCTTGAATCTCACAAAAAGAGCTTTAGCATACAAAAAAGTGGATCTCGAAGACTTAAAGCTGAATCGAGTATTGAAAAACTATTGTGGAAAAGTAAAGTTGAAAAAACAACTACTGAGTTTACCGACTTATACTTACCTAACGGATATTACATTGGAAATATTGGAGATCCCAAACTTCCTGCAATAAAAAAGCTAATACTTGTCCCTGCAAATGCTTCGCTTAAGGTTGAAGTAAAGAACTGCACAAAAAAGGAGATGAGCCTATCAAGCTTTGGCATTAAATCTCCACTTGTTCCAGTACAACCCTCTGTAAAAAAATCGCAGGATCCCAGTTCCATTAAGTTTGAGTATAACAAGAGTGCATATAGCACCAATAAGTATAGCAACACACCCTTAGTTACAGTGGAATACCTTGGCACCATGCGAGGCATTGGCGTTGCTCGTGTTGTTATTGCTCCCGTTAGCTACAACCCTATAAAGGAATCCATTATTGTTAGTAACGATATTGATTTTGATATTTTGGTTAATGGAAGCACTGGTGGTATTGATATTACCATTGACAATGCGTTAAAATCGAATTACTTCGATCCAATATATCTATCTATTGAAAAATCAGCAGGAAGCGACATTTACACCAACCATAAGGATCTTACAAAGAATCCTACAAAAATGCTTATAGTTACCAATAGACTATTCGAAGAAGCATTAAACCCATTCGTTAAATGGAAAGCACGCAAGGGTTTTGAAATAGAGACTGTTTTTACAGATGAAATAGGTTCTTCATCCACAGATATAAAACATTACATAAGCAAAGTTTATAACAGCGCTACAGAATCAGATCCTGCCCCAACTTTTCTTGTTATAGCAGGCGATACCGATATGGTTCCTGCATCGGCTGTTGGATCTGCATCGGAAAGGCAAACAGACCTGTACTATGCAAGCATCGACGGAGACTACTTCCCCGAGATGTACTATGGAAGGCTATCGGCCTCAACGGTAGAAGAGATGAACAACATTGTTTCTAAGATTCTTCACTACGAACAGTATCAGTTCGAAGATCCCACATACCTAAGTAATGTTACTCTTATTGCAGGCGACGATCCACAGTGGAACCCACAAGTAGGACAAGCTACCATAAAGTATGGAACCGCAAACTATTTTAACGCCAACAAAGGATTCAATAGCATCTTTGAGTACGGAGTTTCCAACGACCCAAGTAACCCTGGCGCCTCGGCAGGTTACGATGGTTGCTACGAACAATCACGGTTTAGGGTTGGAATAATTAACTACACTGCGCATTGTGACGAAAAGCATTGGCAAGACCCTGAGCTAACCCAAACAGCAGTAAGAAATATTACAAACACCAACCATTACCCTGTAGCCATTGGAAACTGCTGCCTATCGGGAGATTTTGGAACAGAAGAGTGCTTAGGCGAAACATGGATTCGCCAGAAAAACACAGGTGCTGTTACGTACATTGGCTCTTCACCATCAACATACTGGTTCGAGGACTTTTACTGGTCGGTTGGAGCATTTCCTATGAGCGAACCCAATAATGGATATGTACCATCATACGATGAGACAACCCTTGGTGCTTACGATGCCCCTTTCGTAAGCGACTACACCACTCTTGGAGCAATGGTTTTTGTAGGAAACCTTGCTGTTACCGAGGTGGATATAATGAGCTACCCAAGCCAATCCAGCCCACTATATTATTGGCAAGCATACAACATTCTTGGCGATCCCTCTATTAGCCCATACTTTGCCCAGGCCCACGATAATAGGGTAACTCTACCTGAGTCGGTTAGGTTCGACCAAAAAGAGATAACCATTGAGGCGCTACCCAACTCTCTTGTTGCACTTAACGCCGACAATCAAACCCTCTCAAAGGGAGTAACTGATGAAACGGGTAAAGTAACACTTTCAATACGTAGTCTAGAATCGCCGCAGGAAATTGAGTGCGTTATAACCAAAGCACAACGTGTTCCTTTTATAAAAACAATAAAAGTGTTACCTGCAGAGCAGGCATACATAACAACAACAAAAACATCGGTAAACGACGCGGAATTTAACAAAAACGGTATTGCTGAATATGGCGAAGATTTTATGTTAGACCTAACTGTTGCTAACTACGGAGAAACAAATGGGGAAAACATTGCAATTGCTATTTACAACAAGGATAATTACTTCAGCACACTCTCCGATACATTAAAATTGATTGGGAACATAGAAGCAAAAACGGTAACTATTGCTAAGGACGCTTTTGCTTTTGGGCTAGCGACCAATGTTCCAGATCAACATAAAGCAAATATCGAGGTGCATTCCACCGATGGCGTTAACACCTGGGTGTCGGCACTAAGTCTTACCGCTAATGCTCCTAGCCTGGAACTCACTAAAGTAAATGTAACAGATTCTTTGTATGGAAATAATGACAACCAAATAAATCCAGGCGAATCCGTTCGAATAGGGTTGCAGATTAAAAACACGGGGCATGCAAATGCAACTAATACCAATATTACACTATTAGTTCCTGAAATTATTAAACCCTATATATCTGTTGTTTCCCCTACTACCAGAACTTTACAAGGTATTATTCCTACCGAAACCGTAGGGGTATCGTATGATATTGTAGTAAGCCCAATAATAGCCGCAGAGGAGATTTCTTTAAAAGCGGCCCTTGCCATTGAGGGAAGAACTACCGATACTGTTAGCGTTTTGATACCCGTTCAACAAAGGGAAACCATTAATATGATTTCAGGAACAGTAGATGCTTGCAACATCTTATTCTTTGATTCGGGTGGTGAAAACGGAAACTACTCCCTAAATAGCAATATAGTTAACACATTCAATTGCAGCGTAACGGGCAGTAGGTACCAAGTAGAGTTCCTTGAGTTTAGCCTAGAAAGTGATTACGACTACTTGTATATCTACGATGGGCCAAATGAAACCTCGCCACAAATACAGGGTAGCCCATTTACAGGACGCACAAAACCAACTGCATTTACCACAAGTTCTGGTACGGTTACCTTTAAGTTTACGTCGGACGAAGGAGTTAATGCTGCTGGCTGGAAGGCTAAAATCAGCCAAGTATTCCCAACAAGCCTACCCGAAATAGCAACAGAACCTATGCCCGAAAATGGCATTACGGGCTACAACAACAGCAAGCTATCGTGGAATGCAACTGGTGCAACTGAATTTGATGTTTACTTAGGTACACAGACTAACCTTGCCTTTGTTGAGACAACAACGCTCCAACAGGTAAACATATCCTTTGAGCCCAACACAACCTATTACTGGAAAATTGTCCCTCGAAACTTAAATGGACAGCCAAAAGATGAGCAGATTGAAACTTGGAGCTTCACAACAGGGAATATGTATCAAAATATTCTAATGTCAACAGATGTATTTGTTGTGGATAGCGCAAAGTTTTACGACGAAGGAGGTCCTAACAACAATCACTCTGATAATACCGATTATACCTGCACAATTTTCCCTAAAGAAAATGGCAAAAAGATTAAGGTAATCTTTGAACAGTTCGACCTTGAGGCTGATAACAATAACCAGTACGACTACTTAGAGATATATGATGGTACAACCACAAGCTCAAATCTAATTGGAAAGTATAGCGGAAGCACACCCCCCGAAAGTATTACAAGTTCAAATACTTCGGGTGCGTTAACTTTCAAGTTCCATTCAGATGCAAGCATAAACAAGTCTGGATGGG
Organism: Bacteroidales bacterium UBA5206; assembly: GCA_002412705.1. Taxonomy (GTDB): domain Bacteria; phylum Bacteroidota; class Bacteroidia; order Bacteroidales; family Tenuifilaceae; genus UBA5206. Next base: position 6,800 of record DHVO01000108.1, read on the forward strand.
CTGCCAAAATTGAAAGTGTATCTACATCAACATTAAAAACCGTTGAGGTTACGATGGTAGATGGAGCAGAGCCAATTACTAATGGCATTGTGGGCATTGGCAAGACATTAAAGCCAACAAACAATCTAGGTAAAGCCTATTTTAAGGCTCCAGAAGGATTAACATCCTTAGCTACTTATGCACCAGATCGCCTTCCCTTACAAACAGAAATAACCGTGTTATCAAGCGCAGATATAACAAAGATCACTATTAACTACTCTGGTATTCCCAATGTAGTTCCGGTTACTTTTGAAGTTAAGGGAATAAATGGAAGTGTCCTTTTTGCAAGTGAGGTTAGCATTTCAAGCAGTAACATAAATAAAACCCTACTAACTGGCATAAATGGTTGTGCTTCATCACTATTACCTATAGGGGAACATAACGTAATCATTGCCAAGTCTGGTTTCTCTACATTTAATGGTTCCATTGCAGTAGTTGAAAGTACAGACACAGTAAAAATATCGTTAAATCCGGTTCCCGTTGGTCTTCAGATTACGGTTTTGGATTTAAGCAATAACCCAATAGAGAATGCAACTATTACCATAGATCAGAATTCCATAACAACAACTAGCCTTGGCATTGCAAGTACAAACCTAACGGTTGGCGATTATCTTATAAAAGTAGAAAAAGAGGGCTTTGAAACGGCTTACCTTTGGGAAAGTATAAACGATGCAAGCAATAACTTAACGGTAAATCTTAAGCAGAAAACAAACCTCTACTTAGCCACCATAATATCAAAAGCTTTTGAATCATCAGATTATTTACCTCTGGAAGGCTCATCTATTTCAGTTTACTACAACAACACGATTGTTTCTAGCGGGGTTAGTAGTGCAAAGGGCGATTTTAACACATGGCTAGGAGCTGGAACCTATACCGTTACCATAGAAACAGCCAACTACCAGAACCCAGCACCCGCAACATTGGTTATTTCTAACGATAATGTTAGCCTAACCATTCTCTCACAACCCAATAGTTACAACCTTACAATCAGCGTGCTAAGTAACAACTCGCCCGTAGAGAAAGCCCTAGTAACAGTAAAAGGATACTTACCTGTTTACACCAATAGCAATGGAGTTGCCTCCTTCGAGAAAATATCTAAAGCATCAGCACTAAGCATTGTTGTAGAAAAGGAAGGCTACCAAAAATCGTCCCAATACGTTGATATAGCAGCAAACACGTCGGTACAAATTCTATTGTCGCCTGTTGGTGTTGAAACAAACAGAACTCTTGATGTTAGGATGTACCCAAACCCAGCAATCGATTATTTCATAATTGAATCGGACTATCATATCGCTACGGTAAGCATATTCTCGCTGCAAGGTCAGCTAGTAAAGCAGCTAAATCCCACAATAAATCCGCTTACTGTGCCTATTAGCGATATTTCTAACGGAATGTACATTGTTACAATTACCACAAAGGATGGACAACAAAAATCCTTTAAGCTAATCAAAAGGTAAGCAACAGTCATATTTCTGAACACAAAAGGGCCAGTTTAACACTGGCTCTTTTGTTGTTTAAACATTTTTTTAGCTTCATTTTATAGCTTAATGAGTGGGAGTTTCATAAATATTTTTACATTTGGTGGCGTTCAAAAACCTAACATAAATTGAAACTTAGCACACTTGAACAGGAACGGAAAACAAGAAATAAGGTAATTCTTTTCGTCTGTACAGTTATTGCCGCTCTTTCTGCATTCTATAGCATTCAATCCGTTCAAAATAACCGGCGGATTAAGGATGCATTGGTTGCTCATCAGCTTCAAAATGTTAGGAATAATTTTGGCAATTTCTTCGATATAAACCTCGATATTTTTTCTCAGCAACTCTCGCTGGTCTCAGAGAGCCCAACACTAAACCAAAGCATCAATAAGGGCGATACCCTGCAACTTGCCCAAGAACTAAAAAGGCTTTCCCTAAAATACCTTACTGTACACCCCAATTTTATAAGCGTGTACTCCGATAGTACAACCCTTATTCAACTTGGTGATAACCTAACGGCTAAAGCCAGTTTGCATCGCTTTAGGAAAGATTCTGCGCAACGAGTTGCACAAGATATTAGATTTGGGGAGAAGGGTATGTACTTTATGCTTACCCACAAAGTAAAATCCACCCCCAACTACCGCATTGAAGTAGGTTATTTAGACTCCACAGGAATGGTTATGATGCGGGAGAAAATTGACATGATTATTATTGCCTATGTCAACAGCTCCTTTCTAAGTAACATTAAGCGTTCGGCGTTCGACATTCAACACAACAACCACCTAATTAACACTTACGGAAAACCCGAACTAGTTAACAAGCTCTTCAGTAAGCTGAACTTAGAACCTTGGACTGGGCTCCAAACCCATAGCATAGATTCAAAGTACTATGCTATAGAGCGAACATCTGAGTTTACAAGTAAAGAAGGAGAGGTAATTGGCGGAACGCTTGCCCTTCTGGATATAACAAACCTTGAAGCACCATACAGAGCATCGCTATTTAATGCTATTGCCATTACTCTTGTGCTTATTATTATAACAGCTCTAATAATCCGCATTTTCTTTGGGCGGTTTATGAAAAAAATATTAAAGCTAAAGGAGCGCTATGAGCAAGAGCTAACCCAACGTACCAAAGAGATTATTGACTCAAACATTGAGCTGAACCAGATTTTCAACTCAACGGGAAATGGACTTAGAATAATAAACACAAACCACGAAATTATTCGTGTTAACGATGCCTTTTGCCGAATTGCAGGAATGCCCAGATCGCAGATAGAGGGTAAAAAATGCTACGAAATATTCCCTGGTCTTTTCTGCCACACATCTGTTTGTCCGCTTGAGCGCATAAAAGAGGGGGAAATCCATGTGGAAACAGAGGAGGTGCGCTTTAAGCGTGGAGGTAAAAAGGTACGCTGCTTACATAATGCCGCCCCATTCTTGGGAAAGGATAATGAGCTAATTGGTGTAATTGAAGATTTTAAGGATATAACCGAAAAGGTAGAGGTAGAAAAAGCACTAAAAAAGGCCGAAGAACAATTCTCTGCCTTTATGGATTCACTTCCAGTAGGCGTATTTATTAAAGATAAGGATGGCGTACTGCTTTACCAGAACACCTATCAATGTGATGTTTTTGGAAATCAAGACCTAATTGGCAAACGGGTTGCCGATCATTTTCCGCCAGCAGTGGCCAGCAGATTCTCTCTCGAAGACAAGCATGTGCTAGAGTCTGGACTTCTTGAGCTGGAAGAGAGCCTAAAGGACAAGGAAGGAAAAGAGCGTCACCTATTTACCCATAAATTTAGGTTTAGAGGGGTTGACAACCAGTGGCGAATTGGCGGAATTTCCATTGATATTAGCAAGAGAAAGGCCGCAGAACACCGATTAAAAGTACTCTCAAAGGCCATATCCAATTCGCCAGTTAGCGTTGCCATAACAAGTCCATCGCTCGAAATTGAGTACATAAACCCTGCATTTGTAAAAATGACAGGTTATTCCATTGAACAGGCCATAGACCAAAACCTAATTAACCTTTGTGGAAGAAATAACTTCCTTCCTCCAGCCATAGAGATGGTGCTAACAGGTAGTGTATGGCAAGGAGAGCTACAACAAACCAAGGCAAACGGACAAATTTACTGGGTTATAGCATCAATATCGTGCGTTTACAATAGCAATAAGGAGATTACTCATATTGTTGTTATAATGGAAGACATTACAACAAGAAAGGAGAATGAGCGCGACTTGCTTCACGCCAAAATAAGAGCCGAAGAGTCCGATAGGCTAAAATCAGCGTTTCTAGGAAACCTATCTCACGAGATACGTACTCCGCTTAACGCCATAACTGGTTTCTCCACGCTTTTGGGAAGTCCAGATCTTGCCGATGATGAGCGCCAATACCTATGCGATAGCGTTTACGACAACACCAACAAGCTGCTAAAGCTAATTGAGGATTTAATTGAGATATCGGAGATTGAAACCAACCAGCTAAAAATTAAGCATACAGAGTGCTCTGTAAATAAACTCCTAAGCGAGATACACCAAACTGTAATTGATGAGCAAAAAAAATCGGGAAAAGTAAAGATATACCTAAAAAAGGAGGTTGTAGAGGAAAACTTTTCCATACGCACCGATCAAACCCGTTTGCGGCAAGTGGTTAGCTACCTAATAAGCAACGCCTTAAAATTTACCGAAACAGGATTTATTGAATTTGGCTACACGTTCAAAGATCCGGAAACGCTTATGTTCTATGTACTCGATACAGGAACAGGCATTGATGTAGAAAAGCAGAAAACCCTGTTCTCGCCATTTAGACAGGCCGACGATTCTACCACAAGAAAAGTTGGTGGCTTGGGACTAGGCTTGGCAATATCAAAACATATTATTGAGAAACTTGGTGGCGAAATATGGTTCACATCAACACCAGGCTCTGGCTCAACCTTTTACTTTACCATTCCCTATATCCCGGTTCAGTCTAAATTTGAGAACAAAGCTTTTATTAGTGAACGGAGAAAGTACAACTGGAGCAATAGAACAATTCTTGTTGCCGATGATATTGATACAAACTTTAAGCTGATTAAGGCAGCGCTAAAATCCACCAACGCAAACTTAATTTGGGCAAGAAATGGAATGGAAGCCATTCAAATGGTTAAAGACAACCCTAAAATTGACCTTGTTCTTATGGATCTTGTAATGCCCGATGTGGATGGATTTGAGGCGACCCGACAAATTAAAGCAATGAAAAAAAGCATCCCCGTTATTTGTCAAACTGCCTACCCAGAGAAGGAAAACCTACAACAGACAGAACGTTGTGGTTTCGATTCCTTTTTGGCTAAGCCAATTAAAATAACGGGAATGCTTAGAACTATTGATTCTTTTATAACAAACAACTAGAAACCTACAAGTACCGCACGCCTAACGGAGTCCTTTTGCTGCTCTGTTAGTTTAGTTTTGCCGTATAAATCCTTTTCCCAATCGCCATACATAGGGTTTGGAAGAACTATGAACTTTCTACCAAACTCTTCTTTGTTCTCCTCAACTAGAGAGCTACCCCAATCGGTTCCTCTCTCCTCAAATATCTCGGAAAAATCGTTAAGGTTATCACCTATCAGTAGCACAATATCGTACGATTTTGATAACGTGTCCCTTCGAGCCTTTTTGCTACTCTCGGCAGAGCGAAGAATAACATTGCTCTCTGTAGCATAGGCAAAGCCAAGTGAATCAAGATTTTTAATGGTTGCTGCAAGCTCATCAACCTTTCTGTTGCTAATATAGAATAGCTGCACACCCTTCTCCTTACAAAACTGAGAGAACTCCACTGCGCCAGGCAACGCCTTTGCCTTTGACATAGAGGTCCACTCCTTCCAAAATTCCGAAGTGTAACCTTGTTTTCTAATAATCTCCTCAGCCTCAAAAGGGCTATTATCTAGCATGGTCTCATCTATATCAACAACAACAGCTGCGGGTAAGGTTCGTTTCTCCTTAATGGCTAGCTCAACATTTGCTTTAGCAAGGTTAAACCCTTGATGGTAAAGCGCCTTCATCTCGGGCGCATTTTGGTACCAAATGGTTGCCATAATCAAATGGTCCTGCGATGCCCCCTCGTTATTGGTAGCACTATTGTGTGAGCAGCTCCATAGTAGCGGCACCACAATTGCAATAAGCAGTTTTTTCATTCCTATACGGGTTAAAATTAATTAACAACAAAAAAACGAAATTTTACTGTAACTTTTCGTAACCTTGAATCGTCCCACAGCTGAAACCCGAAAAAAGAATGACGGTTAAAGAGTACAACCAAAGTGTAGATACCTTTGCAGACAACCTTTACCGCTTTGCCCTCAAAACCCTAAACGACGAGGCCAAAGCGAAGGATGCTGTACAGGATGCTTTTGAAAAGCTCTGGGTTAAACATGCCGATGTTTCTTTCGAAAAGGTGAAATCGTACCTATTTACTTCGGTTTACCATAATGCGATTGACACCATAAGGAGAGACAAAAAACAGGACTCATTTGACTCTATTCGCTCACATGAACATTCAGTTGATCATAGCTACAGCGACTTACAGGAGATTCTTCATGAAGCAGTAAGTAAGCTTCCCGAAGACCAAAAATCGGTTGTGTTGCTACGCGACTACGAAGGCTACTCTTACCAAGAGATATCGGAGATAACAGGATTAAATGAATCGCAAGTAAAGGTTTACATTTACCGTGCTAGGCTTTTCCTAAAAAGCTACATAGGTAAGATGGAGGCTGTAATATAGGAATAGAAGCAAAACATACACCATGCGCATTAACAGGGAAAATTACGAGCTGTTTTTTATTGACTATATAGAGGGCAATATTTCGCCAAGCGATAGTCAGCAGCTACACCTGTTTCTTGAGGCCAATCCCGACCTAAAGGTGGAGCTTGATTCCCTTTCCCTTACAATTCTTGTTCCTTCCGATACCATGCCAAGTATAGCTAAGCAGCAGCTAAAAAAAACAGAGCAAGAGGCTTATGGTATAGCCAACAATAACGATTTCCTATGTATTGCCTTTCTTGAAGGAGATTTATCGGCAAGCGAACGGGCCGAATTTCTTGAATCGGTATCTAAAAGCGATGAGCTAAAAGCTCGTCTCCATAAACATAGCACAACCAAGCTAATTGCTGATACCCACACGCATTTCCCTAATAGGCAAAGCCTAAAAAGAGGTGCACTACACTCCATTGCTCCCAGCATAACCCGATTTGGGGTAACCCTTGCTGCAGCATCGGCTATTGGAGCTATTCTATGGTTTGGCAACAGCTATTTTGTAAGCACAACGCAAACAGAGATTCAAGCCAACATACCAACCCTTCCGGTTGAAAAACCAGCGACTCCCTCAGGCAATGCACAACCAGCTGGCATAACAAAATTTAACCCAGATACCAATAAAAACAAGGGCACAAAGGCCACTCCTATTTTTAAAATGGGCAGCAAAGCAGAAAGCACAGCAACACCGCAAACCGAAGCAGTTAAGGCATTAGAGTTAGAGCCTGCCCCATCGGTCATGGCAAGCATTAATCAGGTTACACTTAGCAACGCATCCAATATTAAGGCCGAACCACTTTTCAAATTAAACAACGTTGTAACAGAAATAACAACAGCGACTGCAGCACAGGAGCCAGAACTCATAGCCTATTCGCAAGAGGAACCAACAAGCCTTATACGCCGAGTTAAGAGCAAGACAAAACAAATTAAAGGCGAAATAAGTAAAGTTATCTCCATTGATGTGGAAAGGGATAATGAGGGTATAATTGAAAAGGTTAGCATTGAGTCTAAAATATTTGCCTTTTCTACCACACGTAAGAAAAAGTAGCAATCGCCTGTAACTTTTCAAAGGGCTGATCGTCCTACGGGAAATTCAAACAACTTGATACCATGAAAAACCTAACATTAGCAATAGTACTTCTATTTGCATCAGCAGCCACAAGCTTTGGTCAGAACCTAGAGGAAAGTCTAAAAGTACTTGAATCGCCAGATACAACCATTGCAAAAACAGAGACCGCCCCCCCCATTATTGTTGCCGATACCACAACCAGCAACATCGATACAACCAAGATACGCTTAGGCCGACGCTCGGTTATTATAATTGACAAAGGCACAACAACGTCCGTTGAGATTCCAGACAGAGAAGAGTATCGTGACTGGGATGTTAACTACAAGGAAAAGCGTAAGTTTAGAGGCCATTGGTCGGGCTTTGAGTTTGGAGTTAACGGATTTATGGACAAAAACCAATCCATGATAATGAAAGACGACCTTGCATACATGGATCTAAAGCAAGCCCGCTCATGGAACGTAAACATCAACTTTTTACAGTACAGCTTGGGTTTTGGTACCGACAAAGCAGGACTTGTTACGGGTATGGGTATCGAATTTAACGATTACCATTTCTCATCGGAAACAACCCTTAAAAACGATAATGGTGTAACTAAGGTTGATAGTAGCTTTGTTGACTTTAACGTAAGTAAATCAAAACTATCAACCACATATTTTACAGTGCCATTGCTCCTTGAGTTCCAAATTCCTGCGGGTCATCACAGATTATACGTTTCTGGAGGTATAATAGGTGGTGTAAGACTAGGCTCACACACAAAGGTTGTTTACAACGATGGAGGAAAAGAGAAGAAGAAAAACCGCGATGACTTTAACCTATCTACGTTCCGCTACGGATTAACAGCACGTGTTGGATACCGTGGGTTAAGACTATTTGCAAACTACTACCCAACCTCGCTATTTGAAAAGGATAAGGGTCCAGAATTGTACCCATTCTCTTTAGGTTTGGTACTAATTGATTTCTGAGAATAACATTTCCCATAAATAGCATTAACGGGCAACAAATTGTTGCCCGTTTTTCTTTTTTTGTACATTTGAGATTCTAATCTCAAAAGGATGAGAAAAAGAGCCCTTCTAATTGCTATAACCCTACACCTTACCAGCTTATGCTTTGCGCAGGTTGGCAAACAAAATGCAGATAGCCTTCTACAGGTTGCTACATCCAATGCCAGCGATTCCATTAGAATAAAAACCTATGGTGAACTAGCCGTATTTTATATCGATAGCTCCTACGCTATCTCCCAAAGCTATCTTAACGAAGCAAAAAGGCTTGCAAAAAACAGCGCTACCAAAATATACCTAGTTAATGCCTACCATCAGGTTGGCTATACTTTATACAACAAAGGAGAACTTGAGCTTGCCCTAGATAACCTTACCGCAGCACTTGCAATTGCCGTTGATATTGATGACATAAATACCGTAGGCGATTTACATAACGACATTGGGCTTGTATATAAAAACTGGGGAAAATACGATGTTGCCATAGGCCATTTTGGAAAAGCAATGGATTGCTATCAAAAGGGAAGTAACCTAGAGGGTGTTGCAATGGCATCCAACAATATTGGGCAAATTTACTACTACACAAGCAACTACCCCAAAGCAATAGAGTACTTTAAACGTTACTACGATGTAAACCTTAGCTTAGGAAATAGCCGTGCTGTGGCTGGAGCATCCAATAACATAGCAAGTGCCTACATAGAGCTAAATGAGTCCGATAAAGCCATGGAGTTCTACCTTGTTGCCCTGCGAATTTATGATTCGCTTGGGGTAAAAGTAGGCGTTGGGGTAATTAAAGATAATATAGGAACACTAATGCAACGCAAGGGAATGCTAAGCGATGCTCTATCGTTCCACTTAAAGGCGCTGGAAATATTTAAGGAGTTAAACAGCAACACCCGCATCTGTTTCACGCTAAAAAACATAGGACACGTTTACCACCTAATGGGAAACCAAAAAGAGGGGGCAAATACCCTAGAGGAAGCCCTTGCATTAGCCAAACGTTTGGGCATAAGAGAAACAGAGAAGGAGATTTATGAAACACTGGCAAGCATTTATGCCAGCACCAACAACTACCCAAAGGCTTACGAAAACCTTAGCAGGTATGTTGTAGTTAAGGACTCGTTGGTTTCGGAGGAAACCAGCCTTAAGCTTCGTGAAGTGGAGGCTCAGTACCAGAACGCACAGCGGGAGACCGAAATTCAAAACCTGAAAAAAGAATCAAGCAAAGAGCGGCAGCGCAAAATAATCTTCCTATCGTTCTTAGTTACAACCCTTGTTATTATATCCCTCCTACTGCTAGAGATAGCAAGAAACAAACGAAACTTTAATGCTATTGCAAAACAAAACAAAGGGCTATTGTCCCTAACAAGGGAAACCAACAACCAAACAGAAGTACCCAGCATAAACGCCCTCTACAACTCGGCATGGATTATTTCCACATGCCCAGCTAAGCCAAAGCTTATAGTACAAACAACAAATCAACTCAAAATAAAAGTACTAATACACATTTCCTGTAATAACGCTGGCAACGAGGTATCGACCCACTTATTGAGCAACAGACTAAACGATTACCTTACGCTCGATAATCAACAAACAACAAGCTACATAGCAACCAAGACGGCCGAGTTTATACATGATATTCTTGAGCCATTGCTGGGTACAAAGGGGAGCATAGCGTATATGGTGCACAACCAAACCAGCAATGAACTTATTGTGAATGAGTGCATTTCTGGCTTTCACTTCAAAAAGGGTGATGAGCCGATACTAGTTAAAGAGACTGGTAGTACAATAGACTTAAGCAACAGCAACTACCTGCTACTATTCCTAAACCAAGGAAAACAAAAGGACGAGTCGCTGAGCTACGTTAGGAATACCCTTTCTAAGATTACACACTTTAGTAACAACGACATTAAGGAGACCATGCAAAGCAACCTCTTGTTTTGGAAAGACGGACTAAAACAGCAACAGCAGCTTAATCTAATTGGAATACCCCTTGATTAATGCTTATGCAGTTCGAATTAAGAAAACAATCTGTAAATTGCGAAAGTAACAACAACCCATAAAAACACAAGTAATGAGGCTACTTCTTATTAGCAATTCAACCAACGCCGGCGACACATACCTAAACCATCCCAAGGAGGAGATTAAATCCTTCCTCAACGGCGTAAAAAAGGTTCTGTTCATTCCTTACGCTGCTGTAACCTACTCTTTTGATGAATACGAAAAGAAGGTTCAAAACCGTTTCGATGAGTTCGGAATTGAAGTTGACTCTATTCATCATCACAAAAATCCCAAAAAGGCGGTTCAGGAGGCAGAGGCGTTTGTAGTAGGAGGAGGAAACACCTTCCGACTGCTTAAAATGATTCAGCAGTTTGATCTTATTGAGGCGCTTCGCTTTAAAGTTCTTGATGGCACACCATACGTTGGTTGGAGTGCTGGTTCTAATGTGGCTTGCCCAACAATATGCACTACCAATGACATGCCAATTACAGAGCCCGACAACTTTAGCGCATTCAACCTAGTTCGGTTCCAAATAAACCCACACTACCTAGATGCACACCCCGATGGTCATGCAGGAGAAACAAGGGAACAAAGAATTAAGGAATTCCTTGAAATGGATCCATACTGCTATGTGGTAGGCCTTAGAGAGGGAACTATGATAAAACTTGAGAGCGGAACCATTCACTTAATTGGGCCAAAACCAGCGCGAATATTTAAGAAAGGAATGGAACCCAAGGAGTACCATCCTGGTGACGATCTTGACTTTCTTTTCGAGTAAAACATCAACATTTTCACCTACCCCATTGACACACAATGGGGTTTTTTTATACCTTAACCCAATCTTCCCCAAATTTCTATTCTGCTGTTACTTTTTAGTCCAGCTAATCGTCTAACCATCAAAAACGGGAAATTATATGCTAAAAACAACCAACCTAGTAAAAGTGTTCCGTACCGAAGAGGTAGAAACCACTGCCCTCAACAACGTATCTATTACTGTTAACGAAGGTGAGTTTGTTGCCATTATGGGACCATCGGGATGCGGAAAGTCAACCCTACTCAACATCCTTGGGTTGCTAGATAACCCATCCGGAGGGGAGTACCTATTTATGAACACGGAGGTATCCAAGCTAAAGGAGAAGCAAAGAACCAGCTTAAGAAAAGGCAACGTTGGCTTTGTGTTCCAAAGCTTTAATTTAATTGACGAGCTAACCGTTTACGAAAACGTTGAGCTACCACTCCTTTACTTAGGTAAAACGGCATCCGATAGGAAAAAGATGGTAATGGATGTGCTGGAGCGTATGAATATTGCCCACCGTAGAAACCACTTCCCTCAACAGCTATCGGGAGGACAACAACAACGTGTAGCTATTGCCCGTGCAGTTGTAAGCAAGCCCAAGCTAATACTTGCCGATGAGCCAACGGGAAATCTCGACTCGGCTAACGGCGAAGAGGTAATGTCCTTGCTCACAGAGCAAAATCAGCAGGGCACAACCATAATAATGGTTACCCACTCCCCTTCCGACGCAGAAAAAGCGCATAGAATTATACATCTATTCGATGGACAGGTTGTTACCGAGAACATTAAAAAGTAACCACAATGATTAAGAACTATTTAGTAACGGCATATAGAAATATACTTAGGGGAAAAGGGTATACTCTAATAAACGTTGTAGGGCTAGCAATAGGGGTTATATCGGCAATTCTAGTTCTTCTATTTGTAACCGATGAGCTGTCGTACGACAAGCACTATAAGGATAATGATAGAGTTTACCGATTAATATCGCACTTCACCATAGGCAACAACGACGATCTTTTTGCGGTAACCTCAGCATCGCTTGCTCCTGTCCTACAGCAGGAGCACCCAGAGATTGAGGACTATGCTCGTTTTGTTGCCGTTGATAATTTCTACCTCAACATTGAGGGCAAAGAGTTCTACGAAGAGGATTTTTACTATGCCGACTCATCTGCTTTTAGAATATTTAGCCATAAGTTTTTAGCCGGTAATCCAGAAAACGCGCTAGTAAAACCCTACTCCGTAGTGCTTACCGAATCGGTAGCAAAAAAGCTCTTTGGAAACCAGAACGCCATAGGCCAAAGTATGAGGGGGATGATGAACGAGCCCTTTACAGTTACTGGCGTAATAGAGGATTTACCAAACAATACCCACTTTAAGTACAAAGCGCTAGTTTCTGTAGCAACGGTTGTTGAAAGGATTGGTCGGGAGCGTTTCCGCGATTACAGCCCACCTACCTTCTGGAACGTTAACGTTATATCGTACATAAAGCTTAAGGAAGGGAGTAATTTGTCGGGTATTCAAATGGGCTTCCCCGATTTTTATGAACGACACATGTCGTCCATAGGAGAACAAATCAATGCATCCTTTAAGCTCATAATACAGCCACTAGCCGATTGCCATTTTAGTACAATCAAAAACCTTCAGGGCGATTTTCCTGTTGGCAGCAAGGCTAACATTTACATCTTTAGCGTAATAGCCCTGTTCATATTAAGCATTGCGTGTATAAACTACATGAACATGGCAACGGCCCGAGCAGCCAAAAGAGCAAGAGAGGTAGGAATACGCAAGGTTGTTGGCTCGCAAAGGAGTAAGC
>DHVO01000183.1 GCA_002412705.1 Bacteroidales bacterium UBA5206
GGATCGGTAATGAAGTATGGAGAGATGTAACCGCGGTCGAACTGCATACCCTCAACCACCTCAACAGTAGTTTCTATACCTTTAGCCTCCTCAACGGTGATAACACCCTCTTTCTTAACCTTTTTCATGGCCTCGGCAATTAGCTTACCAATCTCGCTGTCGTTGTTTGCAGAGATAGTAGCCACTTGCTCAATCTTAAGGTAATCGTCGCCAACGGCTTCGCTTTGGCTCTTAAGGTTTTCAACAACCTTAATCACAGCCTTATCGATACCACGCTTAAGATCCATTGGGTTAGCACCAGCAGTAACGTTTTTTAAACCAACATTAACAAGTGCTTGAGCAAGAACGGTTGCGGTGGTTGTTCCGTCACCAGCATCGTCGGCAGTTTTAGAGGCAACCTCTTTAACCATTTGTGCGCCCACGTTCTCAAATCCATCCTCAAGATCGATTTCCTTAGCAACAGAAACACCATCTTTGGTAACCTGTGGAGCACCAAATTTTTTCTCGATAACCACGTTACGACCTTTTGGACCTAGGGTCACTTTTACTGCGTTAGCGAGCTGGTCGATTCCGCTTTTTAGCTGCTCGCGAGCATCGGTATCAAATTTAATTAGCTTTGCCATTTTATGAATTGTTTTAGCGATTGTTAAAGTAAAGTACTATAAGCGATTAGATGATTGCAAGTACATCCGATTGCTTCATGATAAGGTAGTCCTTACCATCAACAGAGATCTCTGTTCCAGCGTATTTGCCATAAAGAACAACATCACCCTTTTTTACCTCCATTTTGATATCGGTGGTACCAGGACCAACAGCAACTACAGTTCCACGCTGTGGCTTTTCCTTTGCTGTATCAGGAATGAAGATTCCGCTAGCGGTTTTTGTTTCGGCCTCCATTGGTTCAACCAGAACCCTATCGGCTAATGGCTTAATCTTTACTTCAGACATTTCTCTTATTTTTTAGGTTAACATTTCAAATTTACGTAGGGGCTTTATCGAAAGTCGTGCCAATTGGCTTTTCTGACGTTTTGCCAATGCAAAAACTGACAGCGGCGAAATAGCACACCAGCCAATGAAGGTACAATAATATTATAACAGAATGAAAACGAATAGGATTACCATATTAGCATAAAAAAGCAAAGGGGTGTAGGTTACTGACAACCTGACACCCCTTTGAGTATTTTTTAAGTATGCTTACTTTGCGCTATCGGGCTGAGTAGCAGTTCCTGTTTCAGGATTTGCAACTGGGAAGTTAGGCAAAGCGGTAGGATCCTGTGCATTTTTTACCTGCTCTTCAATTGCAGAACGGGTAACACCTTCGTTGCCACGTGGCATAGTTAAAGTAGCCAACAAAGCAAGAACTACTAGGCTAATAGCAAGAGTCCAAGTAGCCTTCTCTAGAAAGTCGGCAGTTTTACGAACGCCCATGACCTGGTTAGATCCGGCAAAATTTGATGCCAAGCCACCTCCTTTTGAGTTCTGTACTAGAACGATAAGGATTAGTAAAATGCTGGCAATGATAATAAGAACTGATACAAGAACGTACATTGTTGGGTCTTTTACGTTTAACTATCTGATTGCTTTTTAATTTCCTGAATTTGACCGGCAAAATAAGCACTTTTTTCTGGATATTTCAAACTTAATCTTTCATAAATTGAAATTGCCTTGTCGTAAAGTCCTTGAGCCAAGTAAATATTGGCAAGCGGTTCGCTAATTAACTCCTCGGGTTCCTTTAGCGAACTCAGGGAGATATCTTCATTCTCAATGCTTTTAGACTGGGCTGGTGGTGTTATTTTGGGGTTTGTGGCAATAAACTCGTCAATTAAATCAAAGTCGGATTTTGCATTGGCAATTTGCTCAAGAATATCATCCTCATCCTCTTCGCTTAAATGACTCTTAGGAACTTCCAGCGTATAGAGCTGTGGGTCGAGAAACGCCTGATTACTAGACTCCTCATCTTCGCTGGGGGTATCGCCAAGTTCAAGAAGTTCCTCTGGTGAATCCAACGATTCAACTACAATTGAAATTGGTGTAACATTTATATCAACGGGCTGGACTTGATCCTCATTAACTGGCGTTTCCTCGTTAGGCTCGTGCCCTTCGGTAACCGCAGTTTCAGTTGATGGGTCGCTTGTGCTACCGTCAATTATCCCTTCTAACGATAGTGGCGATGCGGGGTGTAGAAGAAAGAAAAGCCGCCTGCGATCGGGCACCACGCTCGATACAACTTTTAGCTCACTTTGGTACTCTGGCGATGAGGTCTCCCTTAGGCTTAACAAGTGTAGCACCCTTGCGCTAATAAAATAGGGATACTTGCTGGTTAGCTCCGCAAAAAAATCTGCCGATTCTGCCCCAAGCGCTCCTGGAGAATCAAGGTATTGATATAGCTTATCCTTTTCCATTTACTACCTACCAGTTAGCAACTGCGTTGTTAAAAATATCTTCCACTAGTTCCTCTACAATGGTTGTCATGAGCTGAGACTCCACCGAGGCAAAGTTCTGACTGCTGTCAAAGTCGGCATAGCGAGAGAACGACTTGTCATAGTTTTGCTTAGGATCCTTGTTGTTAACAAACTTAACCTTAACCGTAATTTTTAAGCGGTTTTGTGCAGCTACCTCGTTGCTCTGAATTGCAATTGGTGTAACGGTGTATCCCGTAATTTGGCCAGAGAACTGCAAATCGCCATCGGCACGTACCACGTTAAGGCTTGTTTGGCTAACGAATCTATTCTTTAGCTCCTCGGTAAGGTAACCGCTAAGCTGCGGGTTTACTAGTGACGAAAGGTTCTGGAAATAATCTACACTCACAGTCTTTACTTCGGGCGAGATAGATGCCCCTGTGAATGAGTATTTAACCTTACAGCTTTGCATGGGCAATGCTGCTAATGCCATAAAAATAAGGGGCAATAGGTACCTTAGTGGCTTATTAATTACTACTGTCATCTTAGTCTAAATTATGCTCTTTAATCTTTCGGTAAAGCGTTCGTTCCGATATGCCAAGCTCCTGCGCAGCCATTTTGCGCTTGCCCTTATGCTTTTCCAGAGCCTTGCGAATAAGTTCAACCTCCTTCTCCTCAAGCGAAAGGGACTCCTCAAGTATCTCCTCGGTATCCTGTATATGGGAACTGTCGAACGATTTGGTCTCGAAGGTAACATTATTAGTTGGAGTGGCAACAACTGGCTCCACCTCCTTGTAAAGATTTTGGATTAAACGGGCGTTATCGGCGTGTATCTCAAAATCGGTTCTACCGCTCTGGAGCAGATCTAAAACAAGCTTCTTTAGGTCGTTCATGTCGTTGCGCATATCGAACAGAATCTTGTAAAGAATCTCCCGCTCCGACGAAAAGGTTTGCTCATCAACGGCATTTTTGTATAGCGCAGGAAGTTTGCTGCTCTGATTATCGGGAAGATACCTGTGCAGGATATCGGCGGAGATCAATCGGCTCTGCTCAATAACCGATATTTGCTCGGTTACATTCTTTAGCTGGCGCACGTTACCTGGCCACTTGTAGGAAATAAGTACATGCCTAGCCTCATCGTCGAGAGTAATGGATGGCATGCGGTACTTGTCGGCAAAATCAACAGCAAACTTGCGGAAAAGCAAGGGGATATCCTCGCGCCTATCGCGCAAAGCGGGCATCTGTATGGGAACGGTGTTTAGCCTGTAGTATAAATCCTCGCGGAACTTACCATCCTCAATGGCCTTTGGCAGGTTTACGTTGGTTGCTGCAATGACCCTAACGTTGGTTTTTTGCACTTTTGATGAGCCAACGCGCAAAAACTCACCTGTTTCTAGCACCCTTAGCAAACGAACCTGCGTACCCAAGGGCAACTCGGCAACCTCATCAAGAAAGATAGTTCCCCCATTGGCAACCTCAAAGTACCCCTGACGGCTCTCTGTTGCACCAGTAAAGGAGCCCTTCTCGTGCCCAAACAGCTCGGAGTCTATGGTACCCTCTGGTATAGCTCCACAGTTTACCGCAATGTACTGTCCGTGTTTGCGCGAGCTAAACTGGTGAATTATTTGGGGAAACACCTCCTTACCCGTTCCGCTTTCGCCTGTTACAAGTACTGACAAATCGGTAGGTGCAACCTGTGTAGCAATATCGATAGCCCTGTTTAGTGCAGGGGCATTTCCAATAATTCCAAACCGTTGCTTTATTCGTTGTACTTCCATGAGCGCTTTTTTAACACTGACAAAATTACATATTTTAGGTTAAGGGTGAAAAAGTAATTTGGCAGGAAATGCTTATAATTAGCTAATGAGAAAAAAATGGTGATTGTAGCAAGCTAACTTAGACCTACTAGATAGCTTCAACCGCACTTAACACCTTTGCAACTACTGGTGCAATACCCCTTACTGTCCAACGCTGGCTGTAATTTGCCGCAATGGCCGTCTCTATTTCGGGTATGTAAACTACCTGTGTACCCCAGAATCCTGAATGGGTGTAGGCTTTCATGCCGTTTATTTCTGTTGCCCAAATACCCATTCTATAATCTAGTGATTGAGGTTCTACGTATAAAACGGGAGCAAGCATGGTATCGAGGGTGGACTTATTCTTGAAAACCTTATGCGAGAATAGGCCGTGGTAAAACAGGCATAAATCGGCGGTTGTTGAGAGCAGCCCGCCTCCGCCAAAGTAATCGAAGGATGGATGGTAGCAATACGAATCTATTCCGTTTATGTACTGATGGATTCTGCGACCAGAGAAATCGCCATCGAATGGCTCCATGTAGGTATTGACAATGCCCAACTCCTTTAGCTTGAGCAGCTCTGCAATGGCATCGCCCATGGTTCTCCCTGTTACCCGCTCTAGCACTTCGCCAAGGAGAATGTAGCCTGTATCGGAGTAGCTGAACTGCTTACCAACAGAACCAACAGGTTTGGTAAAGGTAATAAGGTCTCGTAACTGCTCGGTGCGGCTCCACTGGTGGCGCGTTTGCAAAAACTCTGGCTCAAACTTATACGACACGGTGTGCTCTGCCATTCCCGATGAGTGTGTTAGCAAATGCCTAATGGTTATTGAGTCGGGGCTATAGCCACCTTCCCTAAGAATACTGGCGTGCTCAACTGAGATATACTTTGCAACTGGGTCGCTAAGTTCAAGCATTCCATCTTCCCACAAACGTAGTACTGCCACTGCCACAAAGGTTTTGGTAACGCTGGCAATGCGAAAGGTTTGGTTGGTGCTTAATGGGGTGTTACTTGCCACATCGGAAAGACCCGATGCCCCGCTCCACATAATATCTTTACTAGATGAGTGGACGGAAACAAGAATACCAGGCATGCTGTCGGTTATTTCGGCATCGATAACAGCTTGTAACGCCAAATTGGATTCGCCCTTTT
The DNA here is from genome assembly GCA_002412705.1 of Bacteroidales bacterium UBA5206. GTDB lineage: Bacteria > Bacteroidota > Bacteroidia > Bacteroidales > Tenuifilaceae > UBA5206. The sequence continues at coordinate 5,348 of DHVO01000183.1, forward strand.
TACTAGAAGTGCAGCTTACCAATAGGAATGCGTATATGGACACAAACAGAAGTGTAGATAGGATAATCTTAGTATGCTTCATAATTGTTTAGTTTTAATAGGATTTAAGGATTACATAAAACGGAAAAACTCCTCTTGTGTCAAAATTATGGTTTTATGGGTAAATACATTGGGAAATTACATAAAACCAGAGGTGCGCTGCTCTAAAACAGGGTTTTAGAAAAAACAAAAGGGGCACTCGTACAGAGTAACCCCTTGGTATTTTATTAGCGTTATGGATTATCCAAACATCTGCTTAACCCTTAAAACACCATCAACAAGCTTATCAACCTCCTCCTTGGTGTTGTAAAAAGCCAACGATGCGCGAACCGTTCCTGTAATGCCAAAGTGCGCCATAACGGGTTCCGTGCAGTGGGTTCCGGTACGAACGGCAATGCCCATTTTGTCTAGAATCATGCCGGTATCGTATGGATGAATACCATCAAGCACAAACGATATTATTGATGCCTTGTGCGCCGCATTACCAATTATTCGCAAGCCTTCAACCTCCTGTAAGCGCTGGGTTGCGTAGTGAAGTAGTTCCGTTTCATAATCGGTAGCGGCCTGTATGCCAACCGATTTGTAGAACTTTAGAGCAGTAGCCAACGCTGCAGCCCCAATGTAGTTGGCAGTTCCAGCCTCAAACTTAAAGGGAAGCTCGTTGTAAACGGTTTTCTCAAACGATACGGTTGATATCATATCGCCACCGCCCTGCCAAGGGGGAAGGGCATTTAGCAGCTCCTCTTTCCCATACACTACACCAATGCCTGTGGGTCCATATATTTTGTGTCCAGAGAATACGTAAAAATCAGCATCGAGACTAGTTACATCAACAACACCATGCTTTATGCCCTGCGCACCATCTACCAAAACCTTTACTCCCGATGCGTGTGCTCTGGCAATTATCTCCTTAATGGGATTTACTGTTCCTAGGGAGTTTGATACGTGCGTAACGGCAAGTATGCGGGTTTTGCTGGTTATTAGCTCATCGAGCTTGCTAATGATAAGCTCACCATTATCGTCAAAGGGTAACACCTTAAGGGTAGCACCCTTGCGCTCGCAAAGCATTTGCCAGGGTACGATGTTGGAGTGGTGCTCCATCTCGGACACAATTACCTCATCGCCAGCCTTTACAAAGGCCTCGCCAAACGCAAATGCTACAAGGTTTATGGATGCCGTAGCCCCCGAGGTAAATATTATCTCCTTGGTGCTGCGCGCATTGATAAACTCACGAACGGTTTCGCGTGCCGCTTCGTAAGCCGAGGTGCTCTCTTCGCTCAGCTTATGTACGCCACGATGTATGTTTGCGTTTATCCCATTGTAGAAATACTCAATGGTATCGAGCACAACCTTTGGTTTTTGGGTTGTTGCCCCGTTATCGAAGTAAACTAGGGGCTTGCCGTAAACCTGCTGGCTAAGTATTGGAAAACTAGCGCGAATCTCGTTAACGTTAAAAGAAGCCACGCTGTTGGTACTATGTTGCTCGCTATTTGATGATAATGCCATTGCTTACTATTTATCGGCGCAATTAATTAACTGTTTATTCAACCAGATACCCTTAGCAGCAATGCATTGGGCAGCTGTGACAACGCGATAGCTCGCCACGAAGGCGCTTGTTTACCAGCTCATCGATACGCTCACGGAGTGGCTCAATCTTAATTTTGCCAACCACATCGTGGGCAAAGCCAAACATTAGCAAAAGCCTAGCCTCGCGCTCGCTTATACCACGTGCCTGCATGTAGAAACGCGCCTCTTGATCCAGCTGACCAATGGTAGCACCGTGGCTACACTTAACATCATCGGCATAAATTTCCAGCTGAGGCTTGGTGTACATACGGGCATCGGCAGTAAGTAACAGGTTGTTGTTGCTTTGGTATGCCTCGGTTTTCTGGGCATCCTTGCGCACTAGAATCCTTCCGTTAAACGCTCCGGTTGCCTGATCGTCTAGCAGCGCCTTATACAGCTCGTTGCTTACGCAGTTAGGCTGAGCATGATCGATAAATGAATAAGTATCAACATGCTGATTCCTATCCACAAGGGCAAGTCCATAAGTATGGTTCTCACAGTTGGTATCGTTAAGCAGCACGTGAATGTTGTTGCGAATGATACCGCCGTGCAGCGATATGGTGTTTGATGCAAACACAGAGTCGCGCTCCTGCCTTGCGTAAAGATGCGAGAACTGGGTTGACTGGTTGTGCTGATTCTGCATAACCACAACATCAACGTTTGATGCGGCCTTTGCAACAACCTCAGTAACCACGTTGGTTAGGAACTCGGCTGGCGAAAGGGTGTGGTCGCAAATTACGATGTTTGCCTGTGAGCGCTCCTCAGCAATAATAAGGTTGCGGTACTGAACCATCTGGTTCTCGTCGCTCATTAGCAGGTTGATAATCTGGATTGGCCTTTCTAGCACCACCCCTTTGGGTAGGTAAATAAAAACGCCGTCCTGAGCAAAGGCTGTGTTTAGGGCAACAAGGCCATCATCATCGGTAGATGCAACGGTGTTGTAATGCTCCTGAATGAGCTTTGGGTACTTCTTTGCCGCCTCGGCCAAACTGCCAAACACAACGCCGTTAGGCAGCTCGTGCAGGCTTGTAGGATTTCCTAGGTAAAAGCCATTAAGGGTTAGAGCCAAGTGCGTATCCAGCGATGGAATGTCGCAGCGGAAGATATCATCAACCTTAAAGGTAATTTTACGAGGAGAGAAGTACTTCTCGTAATCGCTACGGAAAAGCTGCTCAACCTTGGTGTACTTATACTTTTCGCTCTTAGGACCAGGGAATCCAAGGAGCTTAAAGCTCTCAATTCCCTCCTGACGTGCATGGTTTAGCACCTCGGCAGAGTTCTCGGTTATTAGGTCGAGATTATCAAGATACAAATCGACCAAATGGTCCTTTGAAGTATTATTCATAGTAGTAGTGAGTTGTAGGTTGTTTGCTCTTACGCGCAACACTAGGGTTGCATTACGTATTACCAACAAACAAATCCATTGAGTAATATTTATGGACAGGCCAACTCAGCCTATCCCTTAATCCAGTCGTAACCTTTCTCTTCCAGTTCAAGGGCAAGCTCCTTGGTTCCTGTTTTTACAATACGTCCTTGGTAAAGGATGTGCACAAAATCGGGAACAATATAATCGAGCAAGCGCTGGTAGTGAGTGATTACTATTGATGAGTTCTCTGGCGTTTTTAGCTTGTTAACGCCATTAGCCACAATGCGCAACGCATCGATATCGAGCCCAGAATCGGTCTCATCGAGGATGGCTAGCTTTGGCTCAAGCATGGCCATCTGGAAAATCTCGTTCTTCTTCTTCTCTCCACCAGAGAAACCCTCGTTTACTGCACGGTTGGTAAGAGCAGAGTCAATCTCAACAAGCTCCTTACGCTCGCGCATAAGCTTTAGGAAATCGGAAGCCGAAAGAGGCTCAAGCCCTTTGTACTTACGATGCTCGTTAACAGCTGTTTTCATGAAGTTAACCATGCTAACGCCCGGTATCTCTATAGGATACTGGAAGCTAAGGAAAAGCCCTTCGCGGGAGCGATCCTCTGGCGATAGCTCCAAAAGGTTTTTCCCGTTAAAGGTAACCTCACCTTGGGTAACCTCAAATATTTCGCGCCCAGCAAGCACTGCGCTAAGCGTACTTTTTCCAGAACCATTAGGTCCCATTATAGCGTGAACCTCGCCTGGCTTTATCTCCAGGTTTATTCCCTTAAGTATCTCTTTGCCATTAATATTGGCGTGAAGATTTTTTATTGAGAGCATGATATTGATGTATTTGATGAAGTATGATGAAGTTTAATGTAGATGAAGAAAACTTGTATCAATACTTCTGCTTGTTAAAACTATTAATTCATTCTCTTTGTTATTGCACTGCAGTACGAACTTAGAAGATAAGAAACCTCATTGTAACTATTACTTAATGAAGCAAATTCATCTTCTGAGATATACATAAGGTCTTTAGCTAGAATTGAAAAATATTTACACTCCTCCAAACTACCTTGTGCTATATTGTAAAACCTCAGTTTGTCTTGTTTCCCAATTCTTTTGAACCCCTCTGCAATATTTGCCGATATAGAAATTGCTGCACGTCTAAACTGTGAGGTTAAGGTAAATACTTCATCTTTGGGGAAATTCTTTGTCAGCTGATAAATGAATAGGGTTAACTTGTGAGCCTTTTGCCAAACCAATAAATCAGTAAATGATTTTGACGTTTCAACGTTTAGGTTTTCCATTTTAGCTTTGTTAATGATTTCCATTTCTAAAACCACCCCAATAAGCCCCGCCCCCTCTTTGTTAACGACTAGTTAATCCACTTCTTCAACTTCCTACTATTCCTTTAATTCCTCCTCTTCCTCACATTCTTCAATTATCCCACACTTCCCTCAAGGCTAATTTGCAGCAGCTTTTGGGCTTCAACGGCAAACTCCATGGGTAGCTTGTTTAGCACCTCCTTTGCGTATCCGTTGATGATTAGACCCACGGCATCTTCGGTTGAAAGGCCGCGCTGGTTGCAGTAGAATATTTGATCCTCGCCAATTTTTGAGGTTGTTGCTTCGTGCTCAACCACCGACGATGGATTGTCCACCTCGATGTATGGGAAGGTGTGCGCCCCGCACTTATCGCCCAAGAGCAACGAATCGCACTGAGAGAAGTTACGTGCATTCTCAGCATTCTTTACCACTTTAACCAATCCGCGGTAGCTGTTCTGGCTAAAGCCTGCCGAGATACCCTTAGATACAATACGGCTTCGGGTGTTCTTGCCCAGGTGAATCATCTTTGTACCAGTATCGGCCTGCTGATAGTTATTGGTAACGGCAACGGAGTAGAACTCACCGTATGAGTTATCACCCATAAGGATACAGCTTGGGTATTTCCAGGTGATGGCAGAACCGGTTTCAACCTGAGTCCAAGATATTTTGCTGTTTTTACCCTTGCAGATTCCCCTTTTTGTTACAAAGTTGTAGATTCCACCCTTTCCGTTCTTATCGCCTGGATACCAGTTTTGCACGGTTGAGTACTTAACCTCGGCATTCTCAAGAGCCACAATCTCTACTATAGCGGCGTGAAGCTGGTTCTCGTCGCGCATTGGGGCAGTACAGCCCTCAAGGTACGATACGTAGCTATCGTCGTCGGCAACAATAAGGGTACGCTCAAACTGCCCCGTATTGGATGCGTTGATACGGAAATAGGTGCTTAGCTCCATAGGACAACGAACCCCCTTAGGAATGTAGCAAAAGCTACCATCGCTGAACACAGCGGAGTTAAGTGCACCAAAAAAGTTATCGGTATAGGGAACAACGGTACCAAGGTACTTTTTCACTAGGTCGGGATGCTCGCGAATGGCCTCGCTCATGGAGCAGAAAATAATGCCCTGCTCGGCAAGAGTCTCGCGAAAAGTTGTTTTTACCGATGTGCTATCCATTACGGCATCAACGGCTACACCCGAAAGAATCTTTTGCTCCCCTAGTGGAATACCGAGCTTCTCAAAGGTCTCTAGCAGCTCTGGATCAACCTCATCTAAGCTGTTTTTTTGAGCCTTTTGCTTTGGAGCCGCATAGTAAATGATATCCTGAAAATCGATTTCGGGAATGTTGAGGTGCGCCCATTGGGGCATCTCCATTTTTTGCCAGTAACGGAATGCCTTTAAACGATACTCCAACATCCACTCAGGCTCTTCCTTTTTCTGGGAAATTAGCCTAACCACATCTTCATTAAGACCCTTAGGAATTGTATCGGTTTCGATATCGGTGTAAAAACCGTATTTGTACTCCCCACTGGTTACCTCGTTAAGGATTTTATCCTGATCGCTTGCCATTAATGACTGACTTAAAGAGTTGAACAAAGGCTTATTGTTGCTTAGCCTATAATCGTTTTGTAACTGGTTAACAGTAAAAGCAGATTAATGTTTACCTCTATCGTTAATTGAATAACGAACAGATTTGAATTAATCTAAATTAGCTGCAAATATATTCACTTTGAGTGAAAGGCGATAAGGTTAAAGGTGAAAAGTTAAAAGTGAAAGGAGAAGGGGATAAAGGAGATAATGTTAAAAGAGAAAGATCCAAAAACGGTCAGGCAGCCCCTAGTGGAGGAAACATAACGAGACAAAACCCTAATCAAAAAACACCATACCCTATACACTAAACAATGCCATAACCAAGGGTACTAGGAATGCGGTGGCAAGCCCCATGATACCTATTGCAAGACCACTTATGGCTCCCTCAACGACACCAAGTTCCATAGCTCGGGCGGTTCCTATTCCGTGAGCCGATGCACCTAACGCCAACCCCCGCGCAATGCGGCTTTTTACGCCTAGCTTATCAAGGATAAACGGGCCCACAATGCCCCCAAATATTCCCACAGCAATAACAACCACAGCCGTTATTGCAGGCACACCACCTGTTCTCTCCACTATGGCAATGGCAATTGGAGTGGTAACCGATTTGGGTTGCAGCGTGGCAATTAAAACCTTATCGGCACCAAAAAGCAACGCAATGCCAATAACAGAAAGTATTCCAGCTAAGCTTCCAACCAGTATCGATACTAGGATGGACACCGTTCGTCCCTTAATGTGCTCTATTTGCTCATGCAACAAAAAGCCAAGTGCAACAACCGAAGGGCCAAGTAAAAAATCAATAAAATGGCTTCCCTGCTTAAAGGTTGGGTAATCAATTCCCAGTATTTTAAGGAGCACAATTATGGTAATAATAGAGGTAAGCAAAGGATGTAATAATGCTATTTTTGTTGTTTTATAGAGCAAGTTGGCCAAAAGGTAAACCCCAAGCACTATGCTCAAAATAAAAATATCGGACGATAAAATTGTTTGCATGGGCTAGTGCTTTTATAATGGGTTGCTGGAATCGGCCAATGCGGAGCTATCTTCCTCACTCTCATTAGGCAACTGATTATTTTGTTGCTGCTTCTTTTCGAACTGCTGGTGCGTGTGACCCACAACGGCCATAACGATTACTGTGCTAACTACCGATACCACCGTAATAGCAACCCAGTTCTGAAGCAGAACCCTATAAGCAACCATTAAACCAACCCCAGCAGGCACAAAGAAAAGCGCCATGTTGTTAGTTAAGAACGAGGCAAAGCCCTTAACACTGCCCGAAGGAATAACTCTAAGTTGTAGGGCAACAAAAAGAAGTAGCATACCAATTACGCTACCAGGAATAACCCCATTAATTGCAAGGCTTACCCCCTCGCCTATTGCGTAAAACAGAAGCACAACAAAAATCCCCACTACCATACACCACTAGCTATTAAGGTAATTACACATTTATTGAGACGCAAAGGTAATATGACGCCCACATCAATAAAACATGTTTGAGAAACGGTTTCCTTTTAAAAAGCACGCAATACAAATTTATCGTCATTAAAAAACATCAAAAGTTGTAGCTTTGCCCAAAATTAGCAAACATGTATTTTTTCCCCATACAGTACGACGAGCCGCTTTTTCGTCCGCCCAGCGAGGCAAACGCAGCAATAGTACAGGCAACTCTTGGCTGCTCATGGAACAGCTGCGCCTTTTGTAACATGTACGAAACCAAAAAGTTTAAGGTACGCTCCTTTGATGATGTTAAGCACGACATAATCCACCTGGCAAAGGCAATGCCTAGCGCACGCAAGGTTTTTCTTGCCGATGGGAATGCTTTTGTGCTATCGTACGACAGGTTAATGCCCATTGTGAGCACAATAAACGAGCACTTTGGTAGGGCCCATCGCATATCGGCCTATGCACTACCCAGTAATATACTGGCAAAAACTCATGTGCAGCTTTGCGAACTTAGAACCAATGGGCTTTCTCTACTCTACATTGGCGTTGAGAGCGGCGACAATGACCTCCTTGCTATGATTAACAAATCGGAAACAGCCCAATCCACCCTTGAGGGCATAAGTAAGGCTCATGCTGCGGGAATAGACACGTCGGTTATGATTATTAACGGGTTGGGCGGACAAAAGTATAGCCAGCAGCACGCGCTAAACTCGGCCAAGCTGGTAAGCCAGCTTAACCCAAAGTTCCTTTCCACGCTAACGCTATTCACACCCCATGGGCTTAACCAGTTTCAAACCCAGTTCAAGGGCGATTTTATACCCCAAACACAGGTTGAGCAGCTTAATGAGCTCAGTCTTTTTATAGAGCACCTCGAACTTGATGGCACCATATTTAGGAGCAACCACGTATCCAACAGCGTTGGGCTTGAGGGGGTACTGTCGAAGGATAAGATGAAATTACTATCTACGCTTGAACAAGTAATAGAGAAGGCAGGCACATTGATGGAATCACCCAGAACTCCCGTAAATAGGAAAATATACTAACCTCTAACGAACAGAAAACGGTTCATTATTAACTATTAAATTACCATCTACATCTACAACCCATATAACAATCTCATATTCGCCTAATAAATCGGGGGTGTAAAAATGCAAGGCACTGTCTGTTATTGGGTCAATGTCGGGATTCCAATACAGTGTATTTCGAGCATCGGGGAAAAAGCTTCGTTCTTCAACACCCAATTCAGGGCACATTGATGCTGCTAACATCTCGTACGAAACGAAAATATCTGAGGGTGATAGTTCAATTCCTGCAAAGTCTCCTTTGCGTGATTTAAAGCTGATAATGCCACCGTAGGTCATCTCTCCTTTGTAGTAGGGATTATTTATTAAATCAATTTGCTCAATTTGGTTTGCCTTTATTTTTAAAACCCTTTCATGATTTTCAATGGCTATGTTGTCAACTAGAATCAGAGGATCGTAGGTAAGCATATCGGAGTTGTTGCTTTGAATTTTAAAGTACTTTCTTCCATTCTTGCTTCGTATATCCACTTCGTGTATTAGCTCTAAAAAATACTCCTGAATGGTAGGTAACTGAATATACTTATCAAGGAATAAAGAGTACTCTGGCTTGCCATAAAAAGGTAATTGACCAATTGTAATAGAATCACTTAAAGTTAAGCGCTGTAGATAGTTATATGAGGAGTCTATCTGATAATTTTGCGACATAGCAAGCGCTAAATCCGCACTATAGCTTAATGGGGTATGGGGTAAAGCAATAGGACGAGTATCATAATCGCTATCAATAAGTATGCGGTACTCATCTCCATCAACTTCCTCTGTGCCAACAAAAAGTTCACCCCGACCCTTGTTCTTTGGCAATTGAATAATAAAGTTACCAGCAGAGTCGGTTCTCCCAGCAATAAAATCGGTTATCGGGCTTAATGTAGTAATGTTCACCCTTTTATATGGGGCGTTCTTCCCCATTGTTTCTGTAACTTTTCCACAAATAATCAGGCTATTAACCTCTTGAGGATAAATAAATTCGGGGGTTTTATTCTCGTTATTCCCGTTGCTTTTTAGGTGAAAGCCTTTACCCACCTGGCGAGGTACAACTGCTGCAGCCACAACTATGGGGGTTACTGATTTCGACAGATTGAATGAGAACTGTACCTTTTCTCTAGGTTTATAATTCTTTTTCTCCATAATTACGGATATGCCCTTATGGCTAAACACAGAATCTAGAGTAACCCTAGCATTGTTATTTGCCCTTACCACGCTCTCACCTTTAACTCCTTTTTTTGGATTTACCACTTGCACCAACGAAATTGAAAAATCTTCCAACCCAAAATTTCTCATCCACTTAGTGTAAGCCTTTATTATGTACCATCCAGAAACAAGCTCATGTGAGGTAGGAATTACACCTACAGCCTTGTTGTTAACCAAGTCGTACTTGCCAGAAAAAACACGAGAATTCTCAATAGTTAATACCTCAACGTATAGCACGGTACTCCTTTTCTCTGCCCTAGAAATTAGAGCTGCTGAGAAACATATTTGCTCACCAGCAATGTATAACGAGCGATCGGTTACAAGAACAACCTTTTCGTTTGTGCTATTTTCTAAACCAATGTTTGCTTCTACTTGAAACAAAGTACCACAAAATAGCATCAGTATATATACAGCAATAATTCTTTTCATATTCTAATTACGGTAAGAATGTAGGTTTTTCATTGGTACCTCCTAATAGCGTACAATCAAAACATTGTTTATCTGCGTATAGGAGTGCATTTTCCACTTTTACAAAGAAAACAGGAAAGTCCGATGGGGAAAACTCTTCAAATCCCCTATCTAGTTTTCTGGGAATACAACCTTCAATAATGCTGAGGGGAAGATCTTCTTCTATTTTATCAAATGTAAACCTTGATGTAGTTACTGCGGCTACACTAAAATTCCCCAAAGTAGTTATACTGGGATCCGATGTGCAGGAGATATTCCCTCTAACCAGCACTGGCTGCCGGTCGAAAAGTCCACCTAAGGAACTATTGTTTTCTTTAATTGCTTGGAGATAACCATACGATGCCTCTGTGTAGGCTAATTGCTTAACCAATAAACTATAAACGTACTTCAACTTTACATTTGTATTATCAACAAAATGAAGATTAAACCCTTTAATCTCATCACCCAAAAGGGATTTGGTTGACAAGAGAAATAAGTCCCTTATTTCCGATGTTTTCCAGCAATAGAAAAAGCTGTAATCTGGAGGGTAAATTTGCTGAATGCTCCCACCATAGGAAATATACTCTATTGGATAATGAGATCTATATTCATATGTCTCTGTCAACTTCCACCTATAAAAATAACTATCAGTAGGAAGTTTCTTTAAATCAACTTTAAACTGTATTCCAGGAATCTCTTCTCGCAGTTCCGCATTATATCCAGACGAAATATTATAATATAACATATCCACTGGAGGAGAAGATTTCAGTGTGTCAGCTTCAGATTCGAAAACGTAACCCGAAGGTGTAGTTACATGGAGTCTAAAAATAGCCTCAGGAATAAGATACTGTTCTGGTATATCAATATAGTACTCTCCAGTTGTTCCGCTATTGATATTTCCAAAAATATTGCCTTGCCCATCAATTATAGAAACGGCACAGTTTTGAACAGGAATATATTGGGGTTTATCAGTTTTAGAAGCAAGGGAAATGCGAATAACCTGCCTACTAGATTCATTTGTTACAGTTCCCTCAATTACATATACGTTTTTCCCGCCCGCTGTATCATGAGGGTAATATGGATCGATACACGAGAACATACCCAATAAAAATATTATGGCCATTAAAGGGCGAACCTCTATTCGCTCTATAACTCTACCTACTATCCTGCTAAATATTAACATATCAAATTGCGAATTAGAATGTTAGCTACACGCTTACACTTAGAACTGTATCTAAGTGAAAAATGTCATTAAAATTTTATAACTACTAAATAAAGAGATTTCAGTTTAACTATACTCCAGAGAAAAGCACAACAAAAAAATTCTACTCCGATGCATAATTGCCCAATTTAAACACCCATGTAACTGTAAATATTGGAACACCTATAACAGAATACTTGTATCCCTTAATTTTCCCCTCTTCGTTCTTAAAAAAGATTGAGTAAGGATTTCTTCTTCCTGTAAGGTTGTACACTCCAAATACCCAAGAACTATGAACCAATTTATCTTTCTTAAGATTACCCTCAACATTTAAGGACATATCAATCCTGAAGTAATCTGGGATACGAAACTCGTTACGTGCAGAATAGTCAACAACCTGAACACCATCAACATAGTATATAGCCTTTGGGAAAGTAATGGGACGTCCCTTCTGGTAAGTTATTGTGCTTGAAAGGACAAACCTTCTTGTAAACTTATAGTTTGCAACCATGTTAACCACATGTGGAATATCAAAGTTGGAAGGGTACTCTATACCGGAGTTAATATCGTCCCAGCTATACTTACCATCAACTTTAACAAAGGAGCGAGAGTATGTGTAGGCTATCCACCCATTAAATTTTCCCCCTGTTTTCTTTAGCATAGCCTCTATACCGTAGGCTCTTTGATCTCCCTGCAGAACCACCGCTTCAACATTTGGATTGTCGATAAAACTGGCTCCATCCTTAAACTCGGTATAATTCTTTGTCTGCTTATGAAAAAACTCAACAGAGGCTTCGTACTTACTGGAAAATAAGTTACGGAAAACCCCAAAAGATAGCTGCTGACTAGATGCTGGTTTTAAGTAATAATCGCTTAGTTTCCACTGGCTGTTTGGCGCCAACGAAATGGTATTGTTGAGTAAAAACAAAAACTGCTTGGTTTGATTGTATGATATCTTTATTGAACCATTTAAATCGGTTTTAAAGTTTAGCGAAGCACGAATTTCTGGTCCAGAGTACCATTTTATTGGCTTATTATTGCCATAGTGCAATGTATCAGCAATAAAAGAACTGGTTTTGGGCTGGTTTGCGCTATAGCTGTAAACATCTTTAGGCCCAAGTGGAGTGTAAAAAGAGTACCTAGCACCTAGCGAAATGCTAAGCCAATTAAATGGGTCGTATAGCTCACTTAAAAAAACAGACCCCTCAAATCCCTTTTCTACTCCTAAATCGACAGGAACTTTTATCGATTCTTTATACGGATTAACCTTCCCCCTTTCAAGGTTATAGTATATTAAGCTAAGTCCAGTGCTTAGGTTAGACTTGTTCCCTATTAAATAGTTCATGGAGTTTTTTGACTCAAAGTGCTGTATAGAATATCCATGCTCATATGCCGTAATGCTGGTTTCTTTATCGATTGTGTTAAACGAATACTCCGAGGCAATAAGTGAAAACTCTGTTCTTAGCGAAGGTGTTATGGTATGCCGCCACATTAGCGATGCCCCCAAGTTTGAATAGTCGTATTCATTCAAGTCGGAGAACTTAAAGTAGTCTTTGCTGTAGTACGAAAAGAATGAAAACTGATTCTTCATGCTAGGATCGTAATTTGCTGAGAAGGTAATGTCGCTAAACCTTGTACTACTTTGACTTATATCGGGATCGCTAATCCGGGACAAAATCCAATCGGAATAGGAAGACCTTGCACTTACTATAATGGAGGCCGTATCCTTAACAATTGGACCTTCGATAGTTATGTTAGAGGTAACTGGATTTAAGCCTCCATGTACCGTAAACTTTTTCCTATTACCCTGCCTAGTTATAATATCAAAAATCGACGATAGCCTTCCACCATATTCTGCAGGGATATGACCTTTATATATGGAAAAATCCTTTACTATATCGGGATTAAAAGCAGGAAAGAACCCAAAAACATGCGAAGTATTGTAGATTGGAATTTTATTTATGTAAAACCCATTCTGGTCGAAATTTCCCCCTCTAACATTTATTCCTGCAGACCCCTCGCCAACACTTACTATACCTGGCAGCAACTCTGAAACCTTAATAATATCCCGCTCGCCCATCATCATGGGGATTTCCTTTATGGTTCGCATGGTTAGCTTTTCTAACCCAGCCTCACGTGTAGTAATGTTCATGGACTTATCGCCATATACAACTACCTCATCAATTGCAATTACTTCCTTTGCCAGGGAAATGGAAAACTCTCCACCCGATAATACTTTAAACTGATAACGCTCTGTTTTCTGACCTAGGCAATCAAATCGGGAAGTGTAATTGCCTGTTGGCACAACCACGCTTAAAAAACCATTCTGATCGGTAGCAGCACCAACTCCAAGCTCCTCTATATACATCGTTGCTCCAATTAAAGACTCACCAGACTCTCCATCGGCAATTTTCCCCCTAATTTTTACACGCTCCTTGGTACTGGCCATGCCCTTTTTACCCACAACTAAGACTTTTAGCACATCGGACCTTCGACCAATTAGGTACCGTTCTTCACTTTCGGTTTTTCCTGTGCTATTAGGGCTACTCTCTATATTTGTACCAGAAGCTTGTAGGTCTAGTTCAGATATTAACTTTTGCGACTTTAAAACAACAACCGCATTGCCCCACCACGATGCCGTTAAATCCCTGAACAAAAAAGCTTTTTCTATTGCCATCCGGGCATCTACGCTATCCAGCGATGCATTCACCAGTAATCCCTCTACCCAGAGTGGGTTATAATAAATCTGAACATCGGTTTGTTTGGATATAAGCTCCACATAATCCTTAAACGGCATACCCGTAACTCGAGTGGATACCAGCCTCTTTTCTGTATCTTGTGCGTATGTTTGTGAAAAAAGTAGCACTAAGATTGAAACTATAAAAGTTATTTTTTTCACGATTTTAAAGGCTATTACAATAATTAATAAGTTCCAGCATAGTTGAATCATTTGCTTTGGCAACCTTTACCTTATGTGACCTTAAATACTTTCTAACCGTATCATAGTGTTGATCTCCAAAAAACTTTGCAAAACTTTTATTACTCCCATAGAGGTAAAGCCTGCCATCCTTTTGTAGATATGCCTCGCGTTGCTGCTCTGTAAAAACATATTTACTTTGACCAAGATTGCTCTCCAACGCCATAAAGCACTTCCAATGATATAAACATTTTACAGCACCTGCCCCTATTACCTGATAGATTTGCAACTCGTCTTTAGCTCCCTTATGCACTTCAAAGTAAAAACTACCTATGTTAAATGACTCTAACCACTCTATGGGTATCACCAGTATTCTATTTGCACCAATAGCATCTACAAACCTAAGTGTAACCTGCTGATTGTATATATCATACCTTAACTCTTGCTTTTCAAATGTTCGTCCCCTTATTGTTATGCGTCCAGAAATAAACTCTGATGTAGAGAAAAATGGACTTCCCATACTTTTGGGCGCAAAATAGGTGTACTGCTTACCATTTATAAGAGTGGGATCCATTGATTCTAGATATTTGTAAATATCGCTGGGGATAAGTGGGGCAGCCTTTTGCGATAACGCGTGTAGTGAGAAAAATACAGAGCTTACTACAATTAGAATTACTATCTTTGTTTGTTTTTTGCTCATAACTAACTCTTTAATAAAACGTAAAGTTATAAGTATTACAATACGTTATACCTGTAATACAAAAAAAAATCAAAAGGGAGCCGTATCACAAACACCTTCTACTGTCTCTTTTGTAATAAATGTAGATACGCCCTTTTTCTAGTTAAAACAAAAGATGCCGAAAGCGCATATTTAGATGCTGAAAGTGCTTTTTAGTCGGTTGAAGGTGTTTTGGTGCGTTTTTTTCCTCAAATACTAATGTGCATTAATTCCCTTTTGACATATGGGCTAATGACATTTTAGAAAAAATCATACGTTAATTTTCACAAGGGGAGCAATTGAATTTCTCACTCATAAATAGCAAAAAATGAGTTCTCTTGTTGACCGCATTGGTTTGCTTAACACAGCCCAAAGAATAATTAGATATCTATAATAAAAACAATATTCGCTCTATTCTGCAGTTCCAATGCAGCAAAATTGAACAATTAGCAGTCATTTACACTACATTGTGCTACACTATTTAACATCGGCTTATAAACACAAATTAGAATTTATGTACTCATTCAAACTGGCCTTTAGAAGATTATTCCGAAAAGGGGAGCATACAATAACCCGAATCACATCGCTATCGCTAGGACTTGCATTTGGAATTCTGCTGCTATCGGAAGCGCTGTACTACTTTAGCTACGACAGCTTTTATCCCGATGCCAACCGCGTTTACATTGTTCATGAGAACTTTAAGGTTGATAAGGCCAACGATGCGCTGGAGAGCTACCCACGGGTTAGCGGAGCCATTGCCCCAGGGCTAAAGGCCGAAGTACCGGGCATTGAGGCTGCCACAAGGCTTAACTCCATTGGCTCATCGGTGTTTTACACCGAGGATTTAAAGGGCTACAAGGCCGAGTTCTCCCTTGCCGATGAGTACCTTTTTGATATCCTCCCTAGGCCAGTTATATCGGGAAATCCAAAGGAAATTCTTAAAACGCCCATGGCCTGCATGGTGTCCCATAAGATTGCCGAATCGATGGGCGGAAACGTTGTGGGCAAATCAATAGAAATAAAAAGATACCCCGGCAAGAAGCTAACCATTGCTGGCGTTTTTGAGGCCATACCCGAGAATACAAACTACACCTGCGATGTGCTAATATCAATGGTATCTACAGCAGAGTTTACCTGGGATGGCACCCAGAACTGGCTTGGAAACGACCGCTACTACGCCTGCGTTAGGCTTGCCCCCGGCGTTACGCCAGAGAGCCTTGCCCCTGCCGTAAGGCAAATGCAGGAGAAAAATCAGGACATTAAGCAGATTGAGCTCTCAAACCCCGGCTTTGTGCTAAAGTACTCCTTTGAGCCCATTACCAAGGTATTTGCAAAAAACACCAAGGATATAATCCTAATTCTAAGCTTTATTGCCTTTGCGGTGCTGTTTGTGTCTATTATGAACTACACGCTGCTTAGCATTAGCGTGCTGGTTAACCGCGCCAAATCATCGGCTATACTAAAGTGCTGCGGGGCACAGGAGGGCAACGTGCGCCGACTGGTTTTTGCCGAAACCGCCCTGCTATTCATCATATCGCTGCTAACGGCAACCCTTATTATTGGGCTGCTGCAACCGCTTGCCGAGGCGCAGGTTGGCCATAGCCTATCGGCAGCGTTTACACCAACCGTGCTGGTTCCGCTAGCCACAATACTTGCGGTAATACTACTGGTTACGGGATACTTCCCCGGCCGTTTCTTCTCAAAGATACCCGTTGCAACGGCTTTCCGCAGCTACAAGCAGAAAGGGAACAAGTGGAAGCTGGCCCTGCTATCGTTCCAGTTTATTGGCGCCGCCTTTATATTTGCCGTGCTGGTTATTGTAACCCTTCAGTACGATATGATGAAGAACTCGCATCATGGCTACGATACCGAAAATATCTACTATGCTAATACCAGCGGCATGGAGGGGCACAAAATATCCACAGTAATAAATGAGCTCCGCGCCATGCCAGAGGTTGAGCTGGTTGGACTAGGAAGCTCTGTGCCCATAGATGGGGCATCGGGAAATAACGTGCTATCGGCCGATAGGGAGAGGGAGCTGTTTAACATTGCCGATTTTTACTACATTGATGCTAACTACCTCTCTATTCTTAACGTTCCGGTAATAGAAGGCGAAAACTTTACGGACACCACCGCATCGCCAAACGATTTGCTGGTAAGCCGCAAGTGCGCCGAGCTGCTAAAGCTTAACTTTGGCTGGACCGATGGCGCCATTGGTAAGCAGATTGAGATAACCGAGCACAACGCCAATGGAGCAACTACCATTAAGGGTGTTTTCCCCGATTTTATTATTAGCACCATAACCAATGCCGATACCCGCCCAGCGGTGTTCTTCTTTATGCCACAGGAGCGGTTTGAGCAGCGGCGGGTTGATAAGCCATCGTTCCCATTCCTGCTGCTGATTAGAACGCACGGGGGCAACAACCACAATATTATTAAGCGCATTACCGATGTTATTAACACCGCCCTACCGTATAGCGATGCCGAGGTTAAGAGCCTTGCCGCAGAGCAGCAGCAAAAGTACGTTCCGCAGCGCGGGCTAAGAAACGCCATGATTGCGGGCAATATCGTTATTATACTAGTTACCATAATAGGGCTAATGGGCTACACCACCAGTGAGGTAACCCGACGCCGCAAGGAGCTGGCCATACGCAAAATAAACGGCGCATCGCTGGGGCATTTGCTCAAGATGTTTATTAAGGATTTGGAGATTACGGCTATCCCCGCCGTTGCAATAGGCCTTGCTGCGGCATGGTACATTGCCACAAAGTGGATGCAGAACTTTGCCGATAAGATTCCGCTTAGCTGGTGGATTTTTGGGCTATGCAGCGCCTTTATTCTGCTGCTAATTGCTGTGGTATCGGCAATAAACTACACCCGAATAGCCAACAGAAACCCCGTTGAATCGCTTCGCTACGAGTAGTATGCACACCGCCCCAGCGCTAGGTTATGCGCTGGGGCGTTACATTTGGGTTTTTCCGCGTTACAATCGCATTTTTCTGCGTTACAATTGCTTTTTTCCGTCTTACATCCTTTTTTTTCAGAGTTACACTCACTTTTTGATGAAGCGATACTCCGTTCCGCACAAACCGAGTGTACTATGGCAACACGGCGAGGCTAATTTTCTAGGGCGGTTTGGGGACAGAAAAAACAATCCAGCCACCGTGATATTCAATCTTTCAAAAACGGTAAGACCAATTATGTTCTGCGGTACCAAATGAGGGAATCGTGGGGTAGTGGGGATTTTCAAATTTACAAAAACAGTATAACTAATTGTTTTACTAGGCTGCCACACTATACAATCGGGTGGTAGTGGGGTACAGCCGTTGAAATAACAACTATTTCTCCTATTTTGTATATACATTATTATCAGCTTTTCATTATATCAGTGGGCACAATCTATTACAACGTGCGCATCCTTCTTTATCAGCATGATAAATACAAGACTTATTCTTTGCTCTGTTTTGTGCTATTGTTAAATCCAACTCATAATCTTCAAATTTATACATATCAAGTATATGGGCTGTCAATTGAGCTGTTTTCAGGGCTGTAATGATTGCATCATCGTTTGGCACATTACCTGTATGTTCTTCTTCTGTTACCGCAGCGATTATTTTAACATTACTATTCATTCCCAACAACGTAGTTCCAATGGCAGATGTAATATGGTCTAAACCAATTCCAATGTCTGTAATAATTGGGCCAAGAGGCATTAATGGATAATTAGTTTCCTTAAATAATTCAGTAATTTTGACAATGTTCCTTGGACTGGCATGCCCTGGAGTCTCAATTATTACATTGACACCATTACTCTTTATATGATTTGCTAGTTCCAATTGCATTTTAATTTCCTCATTTTGTACACTATCTAAAGAGTCAAAAATATTGGATGAGCGAAACGAAGAACCAATACTTAAAACTGTATTACTTTCTTTTGCACCTCTTATTAATTCAGGTAAGATTTCTAGATAGGCATTGGGTTTGGTAAAATTATTCTGAATTAAATCTTGTAAAATAATATTCCCCCCTCTAGATGTACATGGAACTAAGCGAGTTTTACTTAACTCATAAAGTTCTTTATTTGGTGTCAAATGAATTGTCATTATTTTTACACCCTCCTCCATTTGCTCTAAAGCAGTTTCCAATAATTCATTTTTATCAATTAAATTAGATGTATTTGACACATAATAACAAGGAAGCGTAGTTGAAAATGAATCAGATTCATGTATTGTTTTATACCATAATGTTTCTTTTTTCTTTAGCTTAATAATACTTAAATCTGCTATAAAATCAGGTGGTTTATTTTGATTTAGTTTGTTAAGTAATTTATATGCATTATCCCTAGATGCTAATTCTGAAATCCCAACCAAAGACATAACAAGTGTCTTGTTTTCATTAAGGAATTTAGAGAGTTTGCTCTTCATTATTCTTTTAATTTTTTTTCGATGTATTTTATGACATCACTAACAGTTAGCTCGCACTTAAATGCTTTGTCATAATAATTTGAATCAATTTTATCTTTATTCTCAACTAAGATTCTATGAGCAAGGTCATTATTCTGTAATGGGACAGGTAAAATAAAAGTATTAAACTGATTTGCTAATTCTAGTTCGGCTTCAGTTCCAATGCCACCATTGAAAACAACTATTATCTGGCAGTTTCTAAATATAGGATTTCGCCATTGTTTCAATACTGGAAGTAAGTCTATTCTATTTGAAAAATCTTTATTAATTGCATACGGGTTAGGGAATAACATCATCCTTTTATGAACGTCGATGTTATTCTCTAAACATGTTTGAGAGTAATTATTAATACATGTTCGACTAATACCTGTTGACTGACCATCCAAAATTGTAATATCATCCAATTTTGCAAGCTCTGTACCTAGTTCTTTTGCAAAAGAATCATTGTCAATTAAATGCGAACCTGTAATGTAAAGAGTTTTGCCTTTTGATTTATGCGCAATTCTATCCAGAATCAAATTCAATTCCGAATAATCATCAATGAGAACAGTCTCAATACCAAAGCGTTTTAAATTATTACACCATAATAATTGTTTTTTTGATTTCTTTGAGTCTCTAATTTGAATCAAAAAATGCGGTCTTGTTTTCTGTTTCGATAATCGTCTTGTTGCAATAAGGATGTTTCTGAGATTTGAATCTCCAAAATTATAACCTATAAACAAAAAGGAATTGTTTAATATATCGGATTGTAACTGACCTGCAATCGCAGGTTTATTTATGAAGAAATCCTCATAATCTTCTTGAACAAAAACGATATCTTCTGTATTTCTCTCAACGCATCCATGCATCTTTACAATTTGCACCTGCTTATCTGTACTTCCTTTTAAGAAATCGTTATCATTAGTTATTATTTCTGTTTCAATATTAAACGAATGAAATGCCTTTTCTAATAATAAATCGAAGTTTGTTGTCCAAATTTTCTTTATGTTAGTTCTAACTAATATGTCGTGATAGGAATTTGGATTTTTTTGAGTTTTAAAGACGGAAAGAAGGTCTGATAATAAAGGGCCTTTATTCCCAGAGTATCCATTAACAATATATTGAGCTATTTCAGTTAAATCATCATTATCAGATATCTCAAAATCTAAATCTTTAACCATTGGTTCTAACAAACTTTTCCATGTTGGAAAGCCAGATGGAGCAGATATACCTGAGCCAATAAAGAATATGCCACATTTATTTTTTAAAGATTCTGAGAATTTATCAATTAAGGTTTCTTTTTTCATACAATAATCTTCTTTGTGTCAAATTTTATGATTCGCTGCTGCCGCACGAACCCCTCGTGTGGCTTTTGCAACAGCA
>DHVO01000252.1 GCA_002412705.1 Bacteroidales bacterium UBA5206
CTTCCTCATCTTCCTCACCTCCTTCATCTTCATCTTCTCCCTCATATCAGTGACGAGTTACAGGTTACAGAATTCGGATTACTCCCTCACCTACCTCATCTCCCTTCCTCTTCCTCCTCAATGATTCCTTTTCAGATAATTTTCCATAAAGTTGACCAATAAAATAAAAAGTGCCATTATTGCTACAGGAATTAATTATCTGGATTTGAGATAGAGGAGGCACTCAAATAAAACACGGCAATTTATGCAAAAGTATGCATTGGCGGTAGGAGCATCGGTAGTCATTTTTGTATTAGTCTTGGTTTTTGGACCATTTGCGCTGTCGCGATTAATCTTTAATGAGCATATTGAGCATAAGAATTTCAGTGTACACTCCGATGAGCCAATATCACCCGCTATTATAGGTATTCTTGATTCTGTTGATGCCAACCTACGTCGCTCCGAGTTCTACTTTAATAGGCGTAAACACTTTATATATATAAGCTCAAATTACTTTAACTACAGCATTTTTAGTCCAGCCTCGCATAGCGCATTTGCGCATACTAACCCTTTCCGTACGTTCGTTTCCAAAACCAGTATCGATAGCAATACCGTAACCCGCCGGGGTGCGGAGAACAACAAGCGCTCACTTATAGGCGTGCTAAGCCATGAGCTAACACACTGCTTAATTTGGTACAAATCGGGTTTCTTCCATAGTCGCATTCTTCCCAAATGGAAGGTGGAGGGCTACTGCGATTACATTGCCAAGGAGAGCTCCTTTGATTTTACCGAGGGCATGCGCCTTGTTTTTGCCAAGGAGCAGGACGCTTCGGCATCATTCTTCTACTTCACAGCGCACCTTTGCATAAAGTACCTTATAGAGGAAAGGGGGATGCTTTACTCAGAAATACTCTCGGAGCGCGTTAAGCAAGACGATGTGCTTTCCGAGATTGTTGCCAACAGGTACTATCCCGATTGGTATTAGTAGCATCTGTATATCAATGGAATAAAAATCAAAATCAATCCAATTTGTGGAATTTTAGGCATGGAGTAATCCTATCAACAAAGCATTACTTAAACCTAAATTTGAGAAGCCATGAAAAGGATGATGTTTTTGCTGGTTATATCACTAGCACTTATGGTAGGGAGCGCTTTAGCGCAAACAGGTGTAGTTACGGGTAAGGTTGTTGATGGCGATACAAAAACTCCTCTTGCCGGAGTTGGGATTGCCGCGCTAAGCGGAAAAAAAGTGGTTGCTACCACCCAGTCTACGGCAGATGGTCGCTACACCCTTTCGTTAGATGCGGGAACGTACACCATAAAATTCACTCACCCCGATTATAGCGATTACTTGCGCAAGTGGATAAAGGTAACCGCTGGCCAGCGCACGGTTGTTAATGCTACTCTTGAGTCACAAATATCTGGTATAGAAATATATGAGGAATTAGAAGTTGTTGCTGATGATGTGGCTCTTTTTTATGATGCCAGCTACAGTGCCCCCGTTATGTCCAAGCAGGCAGTGGGTGCGGTTGCCGATTATGATTACATACAGCAGCACAACACAGAATCATACGATGTGGTTAATGAGAACCGCTTTCTGGATGCCATTACAAATCCGCTATCCACTTTTTCTATTGATGTTGATAGGGCATCGTACAGTAACGTAAGGCGCTACCTAAAGCAGAACCAGAAACCCGTTAAGGATGCGGTTAGGATTGAGGAATTGGTTAACTACTTTGATTATAGCTATCCGCAGCCCACAAAGGGAGAGCCATTCTCCGTTACCGTTGAGGTTGATAACTGTCCGTGGAACCCATCGCGTAAGCTTGCGCTAATTGGCCTAAAGGGCGAAAATGTTAGCGAAAGCGTTATTCCGCCTAGTAACTTGGTTTTCCTTATTGATGTGTCGGGCTCAATGAGCTATGATAATAAGCTGCCACTGCTAAAGCAATCGTTCAAGTTCCTAACCGATAATCTTCGCCCTCAGGATAGGGTTGCCATTGTGGTGTATGCAGGTGCTGCGGGTTTAGTGC
Organism: Bacteroidales bacterium UBA5206; assembly: GCA_002412705.1. Taxonomy (GTDB): domain Bacteria; phylum Bacteroidota; class Bacteroidia; order Bacteroidales; family Tenuifilaceae; genus UBA5206. Next base: position 2,013 of record DHVO01000252.1, read on the forward strand.
TAGAATCAACCCCTGGAACGCAGAAACAGAAAATTATTGATGCGCTTGATAACCTTAACGCAGGCGGCTCAACCGCAGGTGGTGCGGGAATTAAGCTGGCTTACGCCGTAGCTAAGCAGAACTTTATTTCCAATGGCAACAACCGCGTTATACTTGCCACCGATGGCGATTTTAACGTGGGTGCCAGCAGCGATGCCGAGATGGTTAGGCTTATTGAAGAGAAGCGCAACGATGGCGTATTCCTTACCATCCTTGGCTTTGGCATGGGCAACTACAAGGATTCCAAAATGGAGAAGCTATCAAATGCTGGTAATGGGAACTACGGCTATATCGATGATTTGCTTGAGGCTAAAAAGATGTTTGGCGCCGAGCTGTGGGGAACGCTTTACACCATTGCTAAGGATGTTAAAATACAGGTTGAATTCAATCCGGCACAGGTAAAGAGCTACCGCTTGATTGGATACGAGAACAGAATGCTTAACACCGAGGATTTTAACGATGACAAGAAGGATGCAGGCGAGATTGGTTGTGGGCATACCGTTACTGCGCTGTACGAGATTATTCCAGCCGAATCGGAGGAGCATGCGCCCAACGTTGACCCGCTAGAGTACCAAACAACCAAGGTGGGAACAAGCCCCAATCTAATGACCGTTAAGGTTAGGTACAAAAATCCGAAGGAGGACGATAGCCGTTTGCTAGAGTACCGAATACTTGAGCGCAAGGCAACCCCAAGTAATAATATCCGTTTTGCATCGTCGGTTGCGGAGTTTGGTATGCTACTTCGCGAGTCGGAATACAAAGGAAGCGCCAGCTTTAGTGCCGTTATTGCTAGGGCAAAGCAATCGGCAGAGAACGATGAGTATGGCTACAAAGCCGATTTTGTGAAGATGGTTGAACTTTGCCAGATGATGTATAGGTAGAGGAAGAGGAGGAAGGGGAGGGAGATGAGGGAGTTATCGGAAGTCATCGGAATCCAGCAATGTGCTACAGTCCTATACTGAACCCCGAAGGGGTGAAATGATTGTAGCACAATTGTTTCCTTTGACATCAAAACCCCGAAGGGGTGGTATAAAAGAGGAGGCAGCTGAGGAAGTAATCGGAATTATGTAACAGGTAACCCGTCACAATCTTATCCCAAACTCCATTGGGGCAACATATTTGTAGAACAAACAGTTTTCCCTGGTAATACCTACATGTAGCGCCACATAATCATGTGGCGATTTATGGTGTTGATGAGTGAGTAGCCACAACGTGGCGCAATTACAATATCCGTGGGCGTTGCAGAGCAGCCCACGGTTTTTCTTTATTTATCAATAACTTCTCTCATAGTGTAATGCCCAACCAAGTAATCAGTTGCTTTTAGATATGCACTATTTAGCGGTTCTCCTTTACCCAAGAAGCAGGCGATAGCCGATGATAAGGTGCATCCCGTTCCATGCTGATACGTGAAATTTACCCGTGGATGCTCATGCAAGAATACAGAAGAAGGGGTTACTAGCGCTTCGCGAATAGTGCTATCGGTAAAATGCCCTCCTTTTAGCAGTATGGAGGTGTTCCACTCTTGGGTTTTAGTTTTGGCAATGTCTATGGCCTCATCAAGGCTATGTAAAGGGGTGTTGGTTAGCAGCTCAAACTCTGGCTTGTTTGGGGTGATTAGTTCGGTAAGGGGAAAAATACGTTCTCTTAATACGCCAATAGCCCGCTCTGTAAGGAATAGTTTTCCGCTGGTTGAGGCAATAACGGGGTCTAGAACAATATGCTTAACGCTACAGCTGGATAGGCACTTGGCAATAACATCAACGTTCTCCTCGCTACAAATTGCTCCAATCTTAATGGCCGATACATCAAACGAGGCAAGGCACTCGGCTATTTGCTGCTCTAGCAAAGAGGGCAAAACAGGGCTAACGCTTATCACCCTACTGAAATTCTGTACGGTTATACCCGTAATGGCCGATAGTGGCCACAGACCAATATCGTGTGCAACGCTAATATCTTTCTGAATGCCTGCGCCGCCGCTATTATCGGATGCTGCTATGGTTAGGAAATTTTTCATACGTTACTAGTTTAAGAAAAAGAAGGACAGGACTTTAATCCTGCCTTCTTTTGTTCTTCTAATGTCTTGAATCTAACATCTAGAATCTATTCTCTACATGTTTCTATCGTTTTTTACAGCGCAAAGATTTCCGCACATGGTGCAGTGATCCTCATCGCTGCTTTCCGATTCCATTTTTCTGCGGCGAGCAATTTCTGGGTCAAGTGCGTTGTTAAAAATGGTTTCCCAGTCCAACTCCCTACGCGCTTTGGACACGGCAAAATCGCGCTCACGCGCTTGGGCTACGTTTTTAACCACATCGGCGCTGTGTGCGGCAATGCGACTGGCCATAACGCCCTCCTTAACATCGGCAAGGTTGGGAAGGCACAAATGCTCAGCAGGAGTTACGTAGCAAAGGAAATCGGCACCGTGAATGGCTGCAAGCGTTCCGCCAATGGCTCCAACAATATGGTCGTAGCCCGGAGCGGAATCGGTGGTAAGCGGTCCAAGAACGTAGAACGGAGCATTGTGGCACACACTTTTCATTAGGCGCATGTTCATCTCAATCTGGTCAAGAGGCATGTGCCCAGGTCCTTCAACCATAACCTGTACACCGTATGCGCGGGCACGGTCAACCAGTTCGCCTAGTATTAGGAGCTCTGCAATCTGGGCTCTGTCTGTGGCATCGGCACCAGCTCCGGGGCGGAGGCCATCGCCAAGGCTAATGGTTACATCGTACTTTTTGCAGATTTCTAGCACGCGGTCGTACTGCTCGTATAGCGGATTCTCACGGTTATTCTCGGTCATCCAGCGCTTAATAAGGGCACCGCCACGGCTCACAATGCCGCAAACACGCTTATCGCCCTCAAGAAAAGCTAGCGAGGTGCGGGTAACACCGCAGTGTAGGGTCATAAAGTCAACGCCAATCCTAGCCTGATGCTCAATCTCGACAAACAGCTCCTCTGGGTTAAGCTGTGCAATGCCCTCGCCGTTCCTTAGCAAGCGGGTTGCTACGCCATAAATGGGAACAGTACCCACCATAACGGGCGATTGCTCCACTATTTCTCTAAGGATTTTGTGCAAATCCCCACCCGTTGATAGGTCCATAATGGCATCGGCACCATACTGGGTTGCAATGCGCATCTTGTCTAGCTCCTCGGTAAAGTTGCAGTGCTTCTCTGATGTTCCTATGTTGGCGTTGACCTTAGTTTTAAGTCCAGACCCAACTCCGCGAGGAGAAAAGTTGTGGTTAATGTTTTTTGGGATAACTATTCGCCCTTCGGCTACTTGTTGCCTAAGCCAGCTGGCATCAACGTTCTCGTTGCGGGCAACTTCTATCATTTCGGGGGTTACAACCCCTTGTCGTGCTTTTTGTATTTGGGTACTCATTACTTGCTGTTAAGTTGTGCGTTAATCTGGTTAACGCGATTAGCAAAATCGGTAGTTTGCATAAAATGCCTAACAAGGGCAACGTTCTTTGCCCCAGCATCAATAACCGATTGTAAATTCTCTGGGAATATTCCACCAATGGCAACAACAGGTACATTGGCAAAGCCAAGCACTTGTTCTAGCTGCTGAGTGCCAACGGGTTTATCGGGTATTGCCTTGGCGTTTGTTGGATATATAGGGCCAAAGCCAATATAGTCGGGCTTTTGCAGAAGTGCCTGTTGTGCCTGCTCAATGGAATGGGTAGATAGGCCAATGCGCATATCGCCCACAATGCGTCTGGCATCGGCAATGGTCATATCGTCCTGTCCAAGGTGAAGGTAATCGGCCTCGCAAATGGCAGCAATATCGGCTCTATCGTTAATCACAAAGCTGGTTTGCGAGCCCTTTGTGATGCTACGTATCAGCTTGCCTACGCGTATTAACTTCTTATCCGATAAGTGCTTCTCCCTTAGCTGAAGCATCTTAACGCCTAGTGTAACGCACTGCTCCGCAATGGTTTGGTAGGATAGGGTAGGACGCGTGATTATAATGTATGCGCCAAAGTTTTCCATGTTTACAGCTTCTGGATATCTTCGGCAATTAGTTTTGCCACCTTTTCGCCAGATAGAAGCATCCCGCCAAAGATTGGCCCCATGCGGAATCCACCGCTAACACCGTTCGATGCCATTCCCGATACGTACAGCCCAGGGTAAACCATCTTGGTGTTTTCAACGGTTGTGCGCTCGGCCTCATCAATGGAAAGGGAGCGTTCGCCCATAACCTTACCCGATGGTGTGTTTAGCACAACGCTGTTCTTACGCTCAACGGTGCGCACAATATCGCAATCGTGACCAGTGCCGTCAAGCACTGCTTTGGCCATAACCACTAGCGGATCAACGTGCATGCGCTCACGGGTAACGGGAGCCCAGTTAACAACAACGCCGCTAACCCTATCGTTCTGGAAAACCACATCCTCAATAGATGTACAGTTAAAAATGGTTGCTCCAGCTTGGGTTGCATGGTAGATTAGCGCTGCCGTTGCATGTACTGAGTCAAGGGTGTAGTAGTTGCCCTCGTAGTGATTGTACTTGATGTTTAGCTCATCTAGGATATGAATGGCATCCTTCTGAATCACAATCTCGTTAAACATCATTGCGCCACCCCACATGCCGCCTCCGGGAGCCAGTTTACGCTCGTACAGCGCCACGCGTAACCCCTTTTTGGCAAGGTAGTACGCAGCAATTAATCCCGATGGGCCACCACCAACAATGGCAACATCAACAGCAAGATTCTCTTTTAGCTTGTTAAAGTAGGAAGTAACAATTCCTGTAGAAACTACTTGTTCTAGCATTCCGTTTAGTTTATTTTAGTTTAACATAAAATGAAATAAACTGGGATGCGAACTAAAGAAGGACATCTTTACTTCCCTACGCAGGCATTATCCTGGTCAGGTTAAAAGGGTATAATCTCAGCCTGTTAAGTTAGGCACCCCTAGTTTATGTGCGGCAAAGGTAGAAAAGAAAAGAGAATTAGGCCGATTAAGAGTGTTAAAACTGATTTGTTTTGTAAATCGAGAAAAGACAGGGTATGCGTAGGGAGTTATCGATTCCTACACCTCTTGGTTACGTTTTGGAACCCGTTAATTGCCACTAAACACTTCAATACTAATGGGTGTGGGCTATAACTTTTAGGCACGTAAATTCGTGCCAAATCGTTAAATCTGTATTATCAGAGTTCCTTTTAGTGTAGATAGATAAAGGAAAATAGCTAACTTTGCGCTCAATTTGCAGAGGTAAAAATGGCAGAAAATAGCATTCTGCGTAGGCTTGAGGGCTTACGCCATAAGTTTGAAGAGATAGGACAGCAGATTACCGACCCTGCTGTAATGGCCGATATGAAGAAGTTTGTGGCCCTTAATAAGGAGTACCGCGAGCTAGAACCAATTGTTGAGGCCTACGATAAGTATAAAAACATCCTAAGCAATATCAACTCATCAAAGGAAATCCTTGCAACAGAGAAGGATGACGAGATGCGTGAGATGGCTAAAATGGAGATTGATACCCTTGAAGATGAGCAGACAGCCCTAGAGGAAGAGATAAAGCTGCTGCTTATCCCAGCCGACCCTCAGGATGGCAAGAATGCCGTACTAGAGATTCGTGCCGGAACGGGTGGCGATGAGGCAAGTATCTTTGCTGGCGACCTATACCGCATGTACACCAAGTTTATTGAAACCAAGGGCTGGAAGTACGAGGTTAGCGATTTCTCTGAAGGAACCGCCGGCGGCTACAAAGAGGTTATCCTAAACGTAAAGGGTAACGGCGTGTACGGTGTACTTAAGTACGAGTCTGGCGTGCACCGCGTACAGCGCGTACCCCAAACCGAAACCCAAGGTCGTGTTCACACCTCTGCAGCAACCGTTGCAGTGCTTCCCGAAGCTGAGGAGTTTGATATTGACCTAAGAATGGAGGATATTCGTAAGGATACCTTCTGTGCATCGGGTCCTGGTGGACAGAGCGTTAACACAACCTACTCTGCAATCCGCTTAACCCACATCCCATCGGGTATTGTGGTGCAGTGTCAGGATCAGAAGTCGCAGCTAAAGAACTTCGATAAAGCTTTAGCCGAACTTCGTACTCGTTTGTACAACCTTGAGTACCAAAAGTACCTAGACGAAATCTCGTCCAAGCGTAAAACCATGGTTTCTACTGGCGACCGTTCGGCAAAGATTCGTACATACAACTACCCACAGGGACGCGTTACCGACCACCGCATTAACCTTACCCTATACAACCTATCGGCAGTAATGGATGGCGATATAGGCGAGATTATTGATAAGCTGCAAATGGCCGAGAACGCGGAACGATTAAGAGCAAGCGAAGAGTAAAATCTGCAACCATATGACTCCCGAACAACTATTTACCCAGATACGTCGCAAGAAGAGCTTTCTTTGTGTAGGGCTCGATAGCGATTTGAACAAGATTCCCGAGCATTTGCTTTCAAAGCCCGATCCGCTATTTGAGTTCAACAAGGGAATAGTTGATGCTACGGCCGATTTGGCTGTCTCATTCAAAGCCAACCTTGCTTTTTACGAGCTGCACGGGGCATCGGGATGGAATAGCCTTGTGAAAACCTTTAAGTACATTCGTAAGAACTACCCCGATATTTTCCTTATTGCCGATGCAAAGCGTGGCGATATAGCAAATACCGCTAGGATGTACGCAAAAACCTTTTTCCAAAGCCTAGATTGCGATGCGGTAACCATATCACCATACATGGGACAGGATACCGTAACCCCATTTCTCGACTTTGACAACAAATGGGTAATCCTTTTGGCGCTTACTTCAAACGATAGCTTCCACGATTTCCAGATGATGGAGAACGCAGCAACCGGCCGCAAGCTATTCGAAGAAGTTGTGCTAAAATCCATGCACTGGGGTTCCGATAGCAACATGATGTATGTTGTAGGGGCAACCCGAGCCGAGCAGTTTAGAGAGGTGCGCAAGTTGGCTCCAGACCATTTTCTTTTAGTTCCAGGAGTTGGCGAACAGGGAGGAAGCCTACGCGATGTGGCAAAGAACGGAATGAATTCTCGTTGCGGGTTACTTGTAAACTCTTCGCGTGGTATTATTTATGCCGATATAACAGCTAAGTATGCCGAGGCTGCGCGCCATCGCGCACAGAAACTTCAGCAGGAGATGGAACTACTTCTAAAAGAGGCAACGCTAATATAAGCAAGTAGCCACAAGCATAACAAAAGGGCTATCCGTAAGCGGGTAGCCCTTTTGCTTTTACTACAAAACAATTGCTTTAAGTGTTATCACTTACAGCAAAATAGGCGTATTAGGCTATTCCAAAGGTTTTTTTATACAGCCATCTTTGCATCATAGTTTTTGAGTATAGTAATTGAGGCTTGAAAACAACTGCTAAGAAGCCCCTGATGTGATATCAGGGGCTTTTTGGCATATAGAGACAAAAGAAAATCAACAGCATTTGCATAATTTCTAAATATACCATAAGTGCTTGTAAGTGCTAGCCCTTAATTAGAATAGCAAATACATGCTATTTCGAGCTCTGTTTTTTCCCTCCACCTTTGCAGCAGTTTAGGTTAGTAATTGAGGTATAGAAACCTCCTTGTTAAAAAAAACTGCGAAAACACGGGTAGAGAGTTGCTTTTGGGTTCTGTGAAGAAACTAGTAGTAATGCCTAATCTGCTTGTAATTCAACACTGCTTAAGTAGCCGGAGTATCCATTGGATGCTCCGGCTACTTGTTTTTATATGCCTCAAGTAAGTGTTAGCACTTAAACCAATATAGGCGAACAACGCTATTTCAGCCACGGGTTATACTCTACAACTTTGCAAGAAGGGGATAAAAGGCGTTTTATTCCCCGCACTTGGTAATTGAAAATATGGTTAACAAGCGTGAAAAATAGTTAAAAACGTTTGGCTTACCGACAAACCGAAGTGCAATAGAATGGCATTATGAGGTAAGGATAATCTCTCCCAGATTTTCTTACCCACTATGTAAATAGCGAAGTTGGATTTATTGCCACTTCATAATTATTAACTTCTAAACCTAATTGTTTATGAAAAGGACCTTTGTGTTCGTTGTTCTGTTTGCAATGTTGGGCTTGCAGCTGGCATTTGCACAAACAAAACAGATCACAGGTACCGTTACATCGGCTGACGATGGACTTGGTATTCCTGGGGTATCTGTAATTGTAAAGGGTACTACAATCGGTGCAACCACTGATATTGATGGTAAGTACACTCTTTCAAATGTACCACAAGATGCAGATTTTATTGTATTCTCTTTCGTTGGCCTAAAGACTGTGGAGATGCCTGCAAACCAGTATGTAATTAACGTGGTAATGCAGTCAGACAGCAAGGAACTTGACGAAGTTGTTGTTGTTGCTTATGGTGTTAGTAAAAAGGCTTCATTCACAGGCTCTGCTTCACAAATTAAGTCAGATGAGCTAACAAAAGCCCCTGCAATTTCTGTTAGTGATGCCATTGCTGGATTAACCTCTGGTGTAAATGTAACTGGTGGTTCTGGTCAACCTGGAGCTACTCCCTCTATTCGTATTAGGGGTATTGGTTCTATTAACTCATCAAACGAGCCATTGTATGTAATTGATGGTGTTGCACAAATGCAGGATAACCTAAGCGTTTCAACTTCTGCTAGTTTAGGGGCATTATCATCATTAAATCCAAGCGATATTGCCACTGTAACTGTACTAAAAGATGCTGCAGCAGCTGCTCTTTATGGTTCACGTGCAGCAAATGGTGTTGTGCTTATTACAACTAAGAAAGGTTCTGCTGGGGATACAAAATTCTCTTTTAAATCGGAACTGGGATTTAGTGATTTTGCTGTAAAAACATTAGAGTTGGCTAGCCCTAAAGAGGCGTTGGCGTATAAGATTGAGGGTTACAAAAACTACCTTGTTGAGTACGAAGGCTTTACTGCTGAGGACGCAATGTCTACTGCAACAGCAGACATTACTGGGTACTTCTCAGAATACGATCCATCAAGACCTGCTTCGGATTATGACTGGGATGATGCTCTTTTCAGAAGAGGTGTAACTAAGAATATTGAGCTATCAGCCTCTGGTGGAAGCGAAAAGACCCAGTTCTTTGCATCTTTAGGTTATAACTATAGTGAAGGTGTTGCAAATGGTTCTGATTTTGATCGTATTTCTGGTCGTTTAAATTTGGATCACAAGGCAAATAAATACTTAGATTTTGGTTTAAATACCTCCCTTTCTAGGATGGAGCAAAATGTAATTCCTACTGCTGGTTACTATTATGCTAACCCCTTATTCGCCACTAGGACCTTCCTTAATCAGCTTACCCCTATTAAGGATGAGAATGGGAATTATACAAATGTTGAGGGAGGAAAGAAACCTAACCTTGTTAAGGAGAATGGTCTAAACGTAATGAGAAATGGTGTTTGGAAAAATATTAGCCAAGGTTATGTTCAGGTGAATATTTTGGATGGTTTGACTTTTAAATCCACAAACAGTTTTGATTTCACTCAAATTTACGGAGAAAGATACTGGTCTCCACTATCTAAAGATGGTTTAGCATATAATGGCTATGCTCATAATACAAACAAGAGAAGAACCAAGCTAACTACTTCAAATATTTTGTCTTATGCTAAGTCATTTAACAAAGTTCATAATTTAGACGCTCTGGTTGGTTTTGAGGCAGAGCAACTTACCGATCAGCTGATGTCTATGGAAGGAAAAAACTTCCCTAACGACAACTCTCAAACACTTGATGTTGCTGCAAAACCTTTATCTGCATCATACGGTGAAGATGGAGACAGAATGCAATCAGTTCTTTCTCGTGTAAACTATAATTATGATAATAAGTATTACGCTTCTGTAAGTTACCGTACCGATGCTAGTTCTCGTTTAGGTGCTAACAACAGGTGGGGACACTTCTACTCAATATCTGGTTCTTGGAGGATTTCTCAAGAGGAGTTTATGCAGGATGTGAAGTACATTAACGACTGGAAGTTAAGAGCGTCATATGGTGTAAACGGTACTTTACCAAGCGATTGGGTTGGTGCTCTTGGATTATATTCTTATGGTCAGGATTATAATGGCACTCCTGGTTCGTATTACTCTCAAATTGAGAACAAGGATTTACGTTGGGAAAAGAATAATAACCTAAGTATTGCAACCGAAATTCGTGCTTTTGGTTTCTTGTCGGCTGAAATAGAGTACTATAACAGAAAAACCGATGACCTTCTTCTAGAAGTTCCAGTTTCTCGTACCACAGGTTTTAGCTCATACTGGGATAATGTTGGTGCAATGACTAATAAAGGTATTGAGGTTACACTAACATCAAGAAACATCGATAAGAATAGCTTTACCTGGGAAACTCAGTTAAATCTAGCTCATAATACAAATAAAATTGATAGACTTGATGGTCAGGATAATACCGATACATTCCCATTCATTCTTCGTGAAGGAGAGTCTTTTAACTCTATATATTTAAGAGATTGGGCAGGTGTTAATCCTGCTAATGGTCACGGTCAATGGTATATTCTCGAGAATGAGAAGCGTGTGGACAAAGATGGTGACGGTAAGTTTGATGTTACAGAGAATGCTAGTCTAGCTGCAAAAAGAATTGTAGGTTGTGGGGATCCTCTTTTATTCGGTTCTATAACCAACAATTTTTCTTACAAGGGATTTGATCTTTCATTCATGTTTACGTTTAAGGTGGGAGGTGACTCTTATATCGATCCACACAATATGATTTTTGATGATGGTGAGACTTTGAATTATGCAGTCACAAAGGAACAGCTTAAAAATTACTGGAGAGAGCCAGGTGATAATGCAGAGCTACCAATTGTATCCTTTATGAACTCTCAGCACACTAGTTACAACTCTTCAAGAAGGTTGGTTGACGGCTCATACCTTCGTTTAAAGAAAGTAACAATGGGTTATAGCGTTCCTCAAAAGTTTGTTTCAAAAGTTGGAATTGCTAATGCACGTGTATATGCAAGTGCATCTAACCTTTTCACCTTAAGTAAAGTTGAAGGTTTTGATCCAGAAACTTCAGCAAGAGGTGTAATCCTTGAGAATTTCGATTTCCCTCCACTTAAGACTGTAACCTTTGGTATTCAGTTAAATTTCTAAAAATCTGATTACAATGAAAAAATATTTCGCAATAGCGCTAGCTACATTATCTCTGGCATCGGTATCCTGTTCAGAGGATTGGATGAGTGATGTAGTGCCAACTAATAAGTTGGATGCAGGTGATGCAATCAAAAACATTACCGATGCTCGTAATGCACTTAATGGTGTGTACTCAATAATGCAGGACGAGGAGTATTATGGAGCCAATTACATTGTGTATGGCGACCTTAAGGGTGTTGATGTTAGATCTTGGGATATAACCAAGCGCGACAATGCATTCTACCGCTACACTGAAACTACCGATGCATCTTCTACTGGTATGTGGACCATTCCTTATTCATGCCTTGTTTCGGCTAATAATGCATTGGATAACATCGCTAAATTAAATATTGAAACACCAGCCGATCAGGCTAAAGTTGATGAGATTGTTGCAAATCTATTGGCTGTTAGAGGAATGGTACATTTCGATCTTTTGAAAATGTACTCTAGGATACCAACTGCTGTAACTGGTGCATTATCAGAACAGATGGGCGTTGTTTTAGCCGACCATGTAATTTCAAAAGATGAGCAACCTGCTAGAGCTTCTTTGGATAAGAGCTATGAGTTTGTTGTTAAGGACTTAGAAGATGCTTTAGCTAAAATGCCCGAGAATGCTAATACCCAAGGATGGTTTAACACCCAATCCATTAAAGCACTACTTGCAAGGGTAAATCTTTATATGGGTAATTACCAGCAAGCCTTTGATTATGCAACCCAGGTAATTGATTCAAAAAAATACTCTTTACTTACTTCTGGTGAATATGTAAATAGTTGGAAAAGCAACATTATAAACTCAGAAGCTATTTTTACCCTTATTAATACCGAAGAGGATAATCCAAGTCGTGAGGGAGTAGGATATCTTTGGTCTGCAACGGGTTATAATACGATGGCTGTAACAAAGAGCATGATTGATATGCTAAGGGCTGATGCCAATGATGTTCGTAATCAGGTAGTTGCTGATAATGGATTGCTTTATAAGTATCATAATGAGGCATATAACAACCTATACCTCATTCGCTTATCAGAGATGTACTTTATTGCAGCAGAAGCTTCTTTCTTAAAAGGTGATGCTTCATCGGTAGCAAGAGGGTATATCAATGAGGTGCTAGCAATTAGGACAAACAGCGCAACATCTTTAGCTGATGCTGATATCTCTCTAGATAGAATTATTCTAGAGAAACGTAAAGAGTTTGTTGGAGAAGGCCATTGTTTCTTTGATTTAATTCGTAACAAAAAGAGTGTTGAAAGGGTTGGAGCTGATCATTTAGTTGGAACTCCAAGGAATATTGCTTTTGATGCGTTCAATATTGTACAGCCAATTCCTAGAATTGAGCTAGATGCAAACAGAAATATTGTTCAGAATCCAGGTTATCAGGAGTAATTCTTGAACAGTTATTAGTTAGAATTACTAAGTTGTTGTTTGTGAGGCTGTCTGCATAGACAGCCTCATTTATTTAAAAAAGATTAGAATATGGCATAGGGTATTTAGTACTTGAGATGTCTATAGTAAGTGAGGAAAGGATTGGGTCAGATATTAGAGAGATGTGTTTTTCTGAAGTTAATAGAAGACCATTGCTTAAGTATGGATTGATTTTCTCAACCATCAAGAAATCAATGTTATTAAACTTGTTTTTAGAGATTAAACCTTCGCTAATTTTGTTGTCTGAATTTCAGGCCTATCTTACGAGAAGCCGATTGCTATTATAGAAGTGATTATTGTTATTGTTATGGTTGTTTGTATTGTTCCAAAGAGAGTACTGTTAGTGTTGCAAATTTTGATTTGTTTCATTTCAGTTGAGGCGTATAGCCATGAAAAAAACACCCCACCCTTCTCCTTCCCTTTTGCTCAGATGTCACAAAGTGATTTGGGTGGAGGGAGTATGTCTGAACTGGATTCAACCAATCAGCTTCAGCTAATTAGAGAAAAGTCTGTTCTAAAAGCCATTTCGGAATTACGATATAACGATGCCCTCTCGTACCTCTTTACCTGTTTGGCAATATCGGGCGACGAGCGCGATACTCTTGGTATTCAGATGGCTTACGCCTACTTGTCTGTCCTTTCTCAAGTTTCTGGTAATACCGATGAGTCTTTGCGGTTTGCAAGGCATTGCGACTCTTTAAATGTGGGTTGCAAAAATTCCGATTATAGAGTTGCCTTTAAAGCCATTCTGGGAAGTGCGCTATTCTTCTCTGGCGATACAGCCGAAGCTTTTCAGCAGCTTTACCCCATTGCAGAGATTACACCTAATAGTGCAGAGCTTAGCTACATTCACATCTACGCACTAAACACATTAGGGCAGCTCTATTCCTCTGTTGGCGACTACGAGTCTGCCGAGCTCATTTTTAATCTTGTAACCAATAGTGGTAATGATGTTACTAAAGGCATTCAAATAGATGCCAACTACAGCATTGCAAGGATTTATTTTAAGCGTCACAAGCCTAGGGTTGCACATACTTACTTGCAAAAGGCGCACGACGATGCGGTTAGTACATCTAACCATCATTTCTTGGCAAGAATTTATACGCTCAAGGCACGTTACCTGCTTTCTGCTAAAAAATACGAAGGGTCGGCTAAGTACTTTGCAAAAGCCGATAGCGTTATATCCATTGCCAATAGCCGGAGCATTAGTGAAGGTGTTAAGTC
>DHVO01000083.1 GCA_002412705.1 Bacteroidales bacterium UBA5206
TCGTATGGCACACACCACGTACTAAAGGGCATTGACCTTGAGGTGGAATCGGGTTCTATTATAGGCTACATTGGGCCAAACGGTGCGGGCAAGAGCACCACCATTAAGATTCTATGCGGCATTACCTCCGATTTTGAGGGACAGGTAACCGTAAACGGCATAGACCTTAGGTCTAACCCGCTTGAGGTGAAGCGCCAAATTGGCTATATACCAGAGAAGGCTGCGCTTTACGCAACCCTAACCCCTATGGAGTACCTTGAGTTTGTGGGACAGCTATACGGGCTAAACCGCGATACCATTGCCGATAAATCGCTGCGCTTGCTGGAACTTTTTGATATGAAAGGGGTTGCCTACAACCGCATGGACACCTTCTCCAAGGGTATGCAGCAAAAGGTGCTAATAATATCGGGGCTAATAAACAACCCAAAAATTCTTTTCCTAGACGAGCCGCTATCGGGGCTAGATGCCAACTCGGTAATTATTGTTAAGGAGATGCTACTACAGCTGGCACGCGAGGGCAAAACCATTTTCTACAGCTCGCACCTTATGGATGTGGTTGAGAAGATATCTAACCGTATTGTGCTAATTGACAAGGGCGTGGTGGTTGCCGATGGCACCTTTGAGTCGCTAAACCAAGGGCGCGGCGAGTCGCTGGAGAAGCTGTTTGCCGAGCTAACCGGCGAGAAAGGGCTAACCGACAGGGCCGAGAAGATTGTTCAAGCATTTGAGTAGCCTAGGAGATGGAAAAAATTGCACTACTTATACTTAGACCCTTTAAGCGGTTTATAACCGCATCGGGCGTAAACTACGAGCAGCTTACGGCCATACTCCGCGTTAAGCTGATGATGGATAACCGTAGGCCAACTGCCCTATCGGGAATGCAGAAAAAGAAGAACGGCCTATTCCTTCAAATGTTCGTATTCGGGCTTATGGGGCTTATGGCGGGAATGACTATTCTGCAAATTCAAGATGAGGTTACCGCGTTTACCATCGTTTTCTCCTTTATCATGGTAATTATTGCCATGACCATGGTTGGTGAGTTCTCTACCGTGCTGTTTGATACCACCGATAACTACATTCTGCTCCCCCGCCCCATAAACAGCAAAACCATATACTTGGCCAAGGGCATTCACATTGCCTTTTACCTTTTGGGCATTGCCATTCCCCTAGCCATATTCCCACTAGCATTCACCTTTGGAAACTACGGCGTTACTGCAGGATTACTATTCCTGCTTGGGGTGTTCCTTATTACGCTGTTTACCATTTTCTTTACCAACATACTCTACCTTTTGCTAATGAACTGGCTTAGCGCAGAGAGGCTAAAGGATGTGATATCGTACTTCCAAATTGGTATTGCCATTGTTATGTTTGGCGCCTACCAGCTGCTTCCAAAGATTATTGAGATGGAGGCTGTAGAGAACGCCACGCTAACCATTAGCTGGTGGACATACCTTATTCCTCCTGTATGGATTGCTGGTTTTATAAAGTCTTGCTCCACTCTTACCTTCGATTTTTTTGGAATAGTAACCACTACGCTTGCCCTTACCGTTCCATTCCTAAGCATTTGGTTTGTAACCAAGTATTTGGCGGGCTACTTTACAAACAAGCTATCGCAGCTTGATGTGGCCGAGTCGGGCGAAAAGAGCTCCGCATCGCGTAAGGTAAAAACCCGCTGGGATGGACTGCTAACCAGCTCATCGGAGGAGCAGGCTGCATATCGCTTTGCGATAAGGCAAACCTCGCGTAACCGTAAGTTTAAAATATCGGTTTACCCTGCTTTGGGCTACGTGCTGGTTCTTATTATTGTGCTTATTAAACCCGATTTTAAGGATTTGGCAGGTTCTATTGCAAACCTTGCCGATTCGCGCAGCTACATAACCATGCTTTACGCCCCGCTGCTGCTAGCATTTACTGTGGTGCAAATGGTAAACTACTCCGATACCCCAGAGGCATCGTGGATTTTTAGCGTTGTTCCCGTAGATAAACCTGGAACCATTATATCTGGAATAGTAAAGGCGCTATACGTAAACTACATTCTTCCTGCCCTGCTGTTTTGCAGCGCAATTGTGCTTGCCATTTGGGGTATTACTGCTGCATTCCACATTATTATTGCGCTGGCAATGAGCGTGCTGTTCTGTGGAGTTCTGGTAAAAACCATTGGGGAGAAGCTACCCTTTAGCCAATCGTACGACATGCAGAACAAGGGCAACAACATGGCCCGAGGCTTTATAGCCGTATTCTCCATTGGAGGGTTTGGCCTAGCGCACTACGGAATAACCTTTTTGCCGCTTATTGGGCAAATTGTATGCTTTGCCCTTGTAGTGGTAGCAGCATGGCTAATACTGGGCTCCATAAAGCAAATAAGCTGGAGCAAGATAAAAAGCTAAACCTGCACAGCAGGCCAATATCACCTAAAATAAGAAACCCCAGGGATTTCTCCTTGGGGTTTCTTTTGCTGATGCTAGTATCAAAACACTAGTACCTATTAAAATCTTCGGGTTCAACCTTGTGAACGTTCTTAGCCACATCCTGGCCGCGCTCGTTCTTCTCAATGGTGAACTCAACCCAATCGCCCTCCTCTATATCGCTAAAATCGCAATCAACAACATCAAGGTAGTGGAAGAATAGGTTGTTTGGTGGGAACTGAATAAAACCGTAGCCACTGTTCATGTTCATGGTACGACCACGCTTAACAGAGCCATCGTTCTCACTTGAAACACTGCTGCTAGTACTACTTGCAACCATTGCTGGCATAGAGTACTCCTGTGTTTCGAATAGGTTAATAATAACTGGATCGTTTGCTTTTAGCCCGTTATTAATAATCTCGTGCATTGGAACAGGGTAAGTAACCTCCTGAATAAGGTCCTGCGATGTTCTGGTGACAATATCGCGGCCCATGTCGTCGGTGTACTCAAAGTCCCAACTAATTACCATTACTTTTGTTCCAATGGAGTTCAGCTTACGAATAAGCGGAACGTAATCGCCATCGGATGTAATAAGTACCAGTACATCAAAACGTTTATAGAATGTTTGCTCAAAAGCCTCAAGAGCCAACCAAACATCTATACCCTTCTCCTCTTTCTTTCCGCTTCTTGTTCTTAATGGTAGGTAGTGGGTAATAACGCCTTCGGACATAAGAATGTCGTCGAATACACGGTCGTTGTAAAGCTGGTTTCCACGTTGGCTAGCCTCTTGTGCGCTAAGCCTTCCACGGAAATAGTGCGCTTCAGTAACCTGACAGTAACGCGTTTCGGTCCCCTCTTCCCTTGCTATCAAGTTCCTAATGAACTTGTGCATTCCACCAATGTTCAGGCGCTTTCTGCGAGAATGAACGTAGTTGTAATAGTTACTTACATGTAGGAAGTAGTTTCCATCGTAGAATACTCCAATTCTAACGATGTCTTTAGGTGAACTCATAGAATTACAGGTTTGTTGTTTTTGGGATCAATTATTTTTTGTATTTGCTAGTTTCGTAACCGCTCTTTATTCTTTATAAATAAAAGAAATACGAGTGATTGCAAAGATACTTATTTACAAAACGTTTCAAAACGACAGTTTGTTTACTTTACCTACACTCTGTTTTTGGTGACTAATTACGCTAAAGCTAACACAACTATCTATATTGCTGGATAAGTATAAGTTTCCTCCTATTTTAAGCAATCCAATAAAGTGGATGGATGGCTTATTTTTTTTGATAAACTTCTTAAAAATTTGTCAAAATAGGTTTTTCACGCTATTGTTTTTATCTCACTGCCAACAGGTGTCAGTAAATTGCTATTCTCATTGGCCCAAAACTATAAGGGAATGCTGTTAATCCGCTATATATCAGAAACAACGAATAGCCTACGAGTTCAATAGGCTATTCGTTATACAACACGCCTTCTTATTGCTTATTCCAATGCAATAACCTGGTTCTTTGGATATTCAACTGCGTATCCAAACTTAAGTGTCTTGCTTTCGGCTGGATTCACGGTTAGCGTCCAATCTATTAACCCATTCTCGGCGTTACGCTGAGCACCGTTAACATTAACGTCCTTAATCTTTATCTCCTCGTTTGTTGATACGGGCAGTTGGTCGCTAATCTTAATTTTAATTGGCTGCTTTTTGCCGTTGCGAATGGCTATCTCAAACTCGCGCCTATCGGTAGCTCTGTTGCCAATAAAGTTCTTCTCGCGGAAGCTCTCCGTCTTTGTTCGCTTAATGCTTATGCTCTCGTCCTTACCAAGTGAAAGGGACAGGGTGTCGCCAGCATTCTTTACCTCAAAAAGGGTACGACCAATGTACTTATCCTCAAAGTAGAGGTTAGCCTCTCCATCAATCAGGTTGTGCTTTTGCCAATCGGTTATGCTGGCCATAAGGTACGCTGCAGGCGTAACCTTCGGAGCAGCAATGTACTGGTAATCGGCAGTAAGCTCTATTTGGTTAAGGGTAACCTGCACTGGCCTACCAGTAGAGGGCACATCGTATGGGATATCAATTTGGAAATTAACCGATGTTGAGTACTCAACTTGCGTTGTAGCAACGGGCTTAGGCCTTGGTGCGGCCTTTGCTTTGGGAGCAGACTCACGCTTCCTACTATCGATGCCATATGCCACTACCACCACCTCTTCAAGCTGCACATTATCGCTCTCCATCCTAAAATCTATCCGAGGGGATGTTATTGGCAGGGTTTGGGTTTTCATTCCAACGAATGATGCTTGAAGGTAGCCAGAACCTCTGGGAACAGTCACTCTGTACTCTCCATCTATATCCGTCATGCATCCAATGCTTGTTCCGGGAAAGGTTACTGAAACTCCAGGAAGTGGTTCACCATCTTCAACACTAATAATACGACCTGAAACGTTAGTTATATTGTAGTTTGGCGATGCAGTGTTTGAAATTGACGATAATCCTCGAATCCTTATATTATTGTACCCCAAGTACCAAGGCAGCAGCTGGGGGTAAATGTTGCCATCCTGCGGATTGCCAGACGATATGGAGAGCTTTATCTTTTTCCAATCCTCGCCTGTTGACTGGTACACGTTGGCCTTAAAAGTTAAGTCGATGGGTTGCTCAACGCTCTCCACACGGATATCGTATAGCGGGAACCACCCAGCCTGATTAATGAAGTACGATAGGGTTGCTGGTACGCTGGCTGGCTTTTCGGAATCGAGCACAACAGTTAGCTCACCCGACTCCTTTTTCTCGCCCTTCATAATGTCGCGCATCTGGTTCCCCACCACAGATAGTTCCGTTTGCAGCTTGGTAACCACCTTGTTTTTCTCCAGTTTCTCGGTCTCAAGAGCACGGAGCTTATCGCGGAAGTATGCCATGGCTATCTTCAAATCCTCTGGTTTAACGCCCTGCTGGCCGCTAATGTCCTTGTTTGCCAAAAGCATCTCCTTCTCGGTATCGATACTACCCAACAGCGTACGCTCAAGGTTTATCTGCTCCTGCAGCTCCTCGCTACGCTTTTTTAGTGCGATATAGCTGGGGCTTAGCTCTGTACCATCGGTGCGGTTTATGGTAAAATCTATTGATATAATGGTAGCATCGCCGCAGGTAAGCTGTATGGACTGCTGGTCCAACCCAACGGGAAGGTTGGTAAATACCAGCTTATTCTCGCCCTTAGCAAGGGCAAGGGTTGCCTCGCGCTTAACCTGCGCGCCGCTGGTAAACACGGTTACCTCCTTTAGCTTTGTATCCAGCTTTTGCTGATTTTGCCCTACGCTAACGCCTATGGCTAGCGCTACGGACAGTAATGTGATAAACGCTTTTTTCATGGGGGATGGTATTTAATTCTGTTAATGTATAAGTCAATCCTACACCAAATATAGAAATAAGCGTAACGATAATGGCTATGAGATGTCCACTTTGTTCTGCAGCATTAGAAATAGAGGGAAGCAGTGCTCATAGAATAATCCAATGTCATATCTCTATCAATTCGCTTCAAATTGAAGTTTGCGAGTAGAAATTGTTGTGCTCATTTAAATGTTGTTTATGGGGCTTTGCCCCAAACCCCACTTACTTTCTAGGTTGCCTCACACCTTACAGGTGTTCAGCGAACTCGCCACAAAACGGCTCGGTTGAAACAAGAAAGTAAGCAAAGAAATTCAAGGCTGCGCCTGCCTCACACGAAAAACTACGCATCGATGGCTAAAAAATCTGAACTTGCACCTCCCTTCGGTCGGCGCTTCGAACAGCAGATTTTTTTAACGCCATCTTCGCTTGTTTTTCGGCTCACCAGCCGAGGCCAACGCTATTCCAAGATTTATTACCACAAAAGTTCTCTTAACTAAACTCCATTAACATTGTTCAATAAACTTTTTCACCAATCACCTAAATCGATTTAGGAAATTTTTATATTTGCCTTTGTGGATTGTTTAAGAAGACTTTGGGATGAAACAGAAAAATGTATCGCTAAACGATATTGCCAAAAGCCTTGGCGTATCGCGCGCCTTGGTATCGCTGGTGCTTAACGGAAAGGCAGCAGAACATGGGATTGCCGAAAGCACCTGCCAGCGCGTACTTGCAAAAGCCAGTGAGCTTAACTATAAGCCCAACCAGCTGGCACGTAGCCTAAGGCTGGGGCGCTCGTTCACCATTGGGCTGGTGGTTTCCGATATCTCCAACATATTCTACTCAAAACTGGCGCGAGCCATTGAGGACTTAGCCGAGAGAGCAGGCTTTAGCCTAGTAATTTGCAGCACCGATGAGCAGGTTGACAAGGAGCAGAAGCTGCTACGGCTTCTACAGAACCGTCAGGTGGAGGGGATTATACTATCATCATCGCAAGCCGATTGCGACGACCTAACCCGCCTAAAAAACGATGGTATTCCCCTTGTACTTATAGACCGTAAGCTGGGCTGTAAGCAGTTTAGCACTGTGGTATCGAACAACCGCTTGGGTGGAGAAATAGGCACCAAGCACCTTATAGATTCTGGCTACAAGCGCCCACTGGCGCTGGCCATTACACCTGCTCACATATCAACCATTAGCGAAAGGGTTAAAGGCTACACCGATGCTGTAACCGAAGCAGGAATAGCCCCTTGGGTAGCCGAAGTGCCCTTTGAGGAGGTTCCTACTTACGTTGAAGCGCTTATTGGTAGGCTAAAGGCTGAAAATAGGCTACCCGATAGCATTTTTGCACTTAACAACAGCGTTACCTCTGCTGCACTAGTTGCCCTTAAAAAGCATGGGCTTGATGTTCCTGCTAGTGTTGGGCTAATTAGCTTTGACGATATTCCCTACTTTGAGTTTATGAACCCTGCCATTAGCGCCGTTGAGCAGCCCATTGCCAAACTTGCCGAGGTTGCCTTTGGCCGGTTAATGGACCAAATTAACGGCTCCAGCGCAACGGCATACGAATCGCTTACCGTTGAGCTACCTGTAAACCTTATTGTGCGAGAATCAACCACCAAAAAGTAACCAAACTAACCCTATTACCTATGAACCGTAAAACATTCCCTATTCTACTCGCCTTCCTTTGCATGGGATTTGGCGATGCTGTTGGCCCATTTGTTGGCCTTGCTAAGGAGCAGTTTGCCCTATCAAACTTCGAGGCACAACTCATTGCCTTTATGGGCTTTATCATGTTCGGGCTACTATCTGTCCCCATGGGGATTGTGCAGGACAGAACCAGTAAAAAGCGCGTGCTGATGATTGGTTTAGCCGTTGCCCTTGTGGGCTTGGTGCTTCCGCTTGTTGGGCTAAACACCTACGCGCTATTCCTGCTAACCATACTAATGCTAGGTGCAGGAGCAGCACTGCTTCAGGTGGCCGGAAACCCCATTATGCGCGATGTTTCTGCCGAAGGGAAGTACTCACGTAACCTTAGCTTTGGCCAGTTTATTAAGGCCATTGGCTCGCTATCGGGCTCGCTAATCCCCTTTGCTGCGGCAAAATGGTTTGGTGCCAGCTGGAGCGTTCTATTCCCAATATACGCAGCATCGCTACTGCTAACCCTTGTAATTATTGGGCTTACCCGTATCGATGAGCAAAAAAACGAGAAGGCTCCCGCAAGCCTATCAAGCACCTTCTCCCTGCTAAGCAATAAGTTTGTGCTAAGCATGGTATTGGGTATCTTTATTTATGTGGGTATAGAGATTTGCCTAAGTACAGGTGTTCCCATCCTTTTGAATAGCCGTTTTGGGATTGATATTGAAACATGGGGACTACTGGGCAATGCGTTCTTCTTCATTGCCATTCTAACTGGCCGATTCTTTGGCTCCATAATCCTAAACTGGATAAAACCCACAGCCTTTTTCCGTGCAACGGTAGTAGCATCGGCAGTGGGTATTGCGCTAATCTTTGTTAACAACCAAGCAGTTACCCTTGCGGGGATATTCATCACGGGGCTGGGCTTTGCCAATATCTTCCCGCTAATATTCTCCCTTGCAGTTGATACCCTACCCGAGCGCTCCAACGAGATATCGGGGCTAATGGTAACGGCCATTGCTGGTGGTGCGTTTATTCCTCCAATAATGGGTGCTGTTGCCGATAGCACATCGGTAGTAATGGGCTTTGCGGTTCCTTTAGTGGGACTGGTTTACCTAGCGTTCCTATCATTCCGTAACGTATCAAAAGCTTAAGCCAATGTTTGCAAACGATAATAGAGTTGTGCTTACCCTTGATGCAGGCGGAACAAACTTTGTTTTCACCGCAATACAAGGGCTAAAGCCCATTGGCACTCCGGTTACGCTACCCAGCAACGCCGATAATCTGGATAAGTGCCTTAACAACATAGTAGAGGGGTTCAAAACCTTAAAATCGAGTATCGATGCGGAACCCGTAGCCATTAGCTTTGCCTTTCCCGGGCCTGCCGATTATCCCAATGGCATTATTGGCGATTTGGGCAATCTGCCTGCCTTTAGAGGTGGCGTGGCGCTTGGGCCAATGCTTCAGGAGATTTTTGGCATTCCCGTATTCATTAACAACGATGGCGACCTGTTTGCCTACGGCGAGGCCATTGCCGGCCTCCTTCCTCATGTGAATGAGGAGTTGATAAAGGCCAACTCTCCGCGCCAGTTCCATAACCTACTTGGCGTTACGCTTGGAACCGGCTTTGGTGCTGGCTTTGTGTGCAACGGGCAGCTGTTTATTGGCGACAACTCTGCTGGTGCCGAGATATGGCTAACCCGCAGCCTGCTACACCCACTTTGCTTTACTGAGGAGGGCGTGAGCATACGTGCCATTCAGCGCGAATACGCACGTCAAACCAACGAGAACGCCGAGTATCTAAACCCAAAGGATATTTTTGACATTGCCGAGGGCACAAAGGAGGGCGACCCAATGGCTGCCCGCTTTGCCTTTGAGCGGCTGGGATTGGAACTGGGTAACGCATTGGCAAACGCCATTACCCTACTGGATTGCCTTGTGGTTGTGGGCGGAGGCCTATCCAACGCATGGAAATACATAGCCCCTGCAGTTATGGCGCAGCTAAACGGTACGCTATCGTCGGTATCGGGTGCTACAGTTGATAGGCTAGAGATTAAGGCATTTAATCTGGATGATTCCGAGCAAATGGCTAAATTTACAAAGGGCAATGCGCAAACCGTAAAGGTGCCAATGAGCAGTAAAACCGTTACTTACGACCCGCTAAAGCGCACCGGAATTGGACTGTCGCGCTTAGGAACTAGTAACGCTGTTGCCATTGGCGCATACGCTTACGCACTAAGCAAGCTGTAGCCCAAACTCACTTTTACTGATAATACCAAAATCGCCATGATAAAAAAGCTAACCTTCCTACTCACCCTAATGCTTGTAGTTACAGGCATTAGCGCACAGCAATGGAATCTTATGCCCATGCCCAAAAGCATTGAGGCTGCCGATGGTGCCTATCGCATCCAAAGCGAAGGGGTAATGGTAACCCTACAGGGCAACTACCACCAACGATTACCCATGAATGCCGCATGGTTCCTAACCCGATTGGGTAAACGCACCACCATACCCATGCTTCCCAAGCAGGGCAAGGAGATTGTGGTTAAGGTGAACAGGGCAGGAACGGTTAAGCTGGGCGAGAACGAGTCGTATCAGCTTAAAGTAACCCCAACCACGGTAACCATTGAGGCCGAAACCGACCTTGGCGCCATTTACGCCATGGAAACGCTGCTACAGCTAGTAAATAGGGATGCGCAGGGCTTTTACATTCCTGCGGTAACCATTGCCGACTCGCCCCGATTCCCTTGGCGTGGGCTAATGATTGATGCTGGTCGCCACTTTATGCCTGTTGATGTTATTAAGCGCAATATTGATGCTATGGCGGCGGTAAAGCTAAACGTGCTTCACTTCCACCTAACCGAGGACCAAGGCTTCCGCATAGAGTGCAAAACCTTCCCTAAGCTGCACCAGCTGGGCTCAAATGGCGAGTACTACACTCAGGAGCAGATTAAGGAGATTATTGCTTATGCCGATTTGCGCGGTATTAGAGTTATGCCCGAGTTTGATATGCCAGGCCACACCACCGCTTGGATGCCCGGCGCACCTGAGATAGCATCGGCACCCGGCCCGTACGAGATTGAGAAGCGCTTTGGGGTGTTTGGTGCAACCATGAATCCCACATCGGAAAAAACTTACAAATTCCTCGATAAGTTCTTTAAGGAGATGGCGGCTCTTTTCCCCGATGAGTACATGCACATTGGTGGCGACGAGAATAACGGCGAGCAGTGGAACGCCAACCCTTCCATTCAGAAGTTTATGAAGGAGAAGGGTATAAAGGATAACCATCAGCTACAGGCGCATTTCAACAAGCGCTTGCTAAAGATTTTGCAGAAGCACAAAAAGAAGATGATGGGATGGGACGAGATATTCCAACCCGATTTGCCACAAAGCATCGTAATTCACAGCTGGCGAGGCAGACAGTACATGGACGAGGCTGCCCAGAAGGGTTACCAAAGCGTGCTTTCCAACGGGTACTACATAGACCTATCGTTCAACGCCCGCAAGCACTACATGGTTGACCCGCTACCCGATACAACGCATCTAACCGCCGAGCAGCAAAAGCGCATACTTGGTGGCGAAGCGCCCATGTGGGCCGAGCTGGTAACGCTAGAGAACGTAGAATCGCGCATTTGGCCACGCACCGCAGCAATTGCCGAGAGGTTGTGGAGCCCTAACCCAGCAGCACCAATCGATGATATGTACCGCCGCCTAATGGTAGTTAGCCAGCGCCTAGAGGAGACTGGCTCAAGGCACATGGCCAACCGCGAACCCATGATGCGCCGCTTAGCTGGCACTAGCAACATTCAACCGCTAATGCTACTTGCCAATGCAGCCGAGCCCATTGAGGGGTACAAGCGCCACGGTAGCCAGAAGTACACCACCTACCATCCGCTTAGCCGCTTTGTTGATGTCACCATGCCCGATGCGCCCGATGCCATTGAGTTCAGCCTGCTGCTAAATCGCTTTATCGAGAGCAAAAGCAGCGATACCTACGTTGAGCTAAGTAAAATGCTCACCCGTTGGGAGATGAACCATCAGCAGTTTGCCGTTATTGCCAAGGAGAATCCACTGTTAACCGAGGTTGAGCCGCTATCCATTAACCTTGCCATGCTAGCTGCAACAACCAACGTTATGCTAAAGCAGCTGTACTACGGCAAGATGCTAACTAAGGATGATGCCGCAAAAATGGAGCGCGTTATTATTGAGCTAGCAAAGCCTGTTGCAGAGATGAACCTGCCACTTGCCAACGATGCCAAGCGCATTCTAGAACTTGTAACCGATAGCACCAACACCCTACCCTCAACCGAAGAGTAAGGTGCATAAACAGAACCGTTTCTCCCTAATGTTTAACTCTTACGCGTCAAATCTATGCGCAGAATAACCTCAATCACAGCAACCTTGCTACTGCTAGTAGCCATTGCGCAACCATCCTTAGCACAGCGATACCCGCTTACCGAGGGCTGGACCTTTCGCAAGGCGGGTAGCACCGACCAGTGGATGCAAGCCACCGTTCCCGGAACGGTTCACTCCGACCTTAACGGCAATGGAATGATTGGCGACCCGCTAAGGAGCTGCACCCATAAGGATTTGCAGTGGATTGAGGAGGCCGATTGGGAGTACACCCAAACCTTTACGCTACCCCAAAACATCAGCAACAAAAATCTTGAGTTGGTTTTTGAGGGGCTCGATACCTATGCGCAGATTCTACTCAATGGCACGCCCATTCTTGAGGCCAATAACATGTTCCGCACCTGGCGCATAGACGTAAGCGGAAAGGTTGCACCGGGTAGTAACACCCTGCTGGTAAAGTTTTTTAGCGCAAAGCGATATGCCAGCGAGCAGGCCGCTAAGCTTCCCTTTGCGCTACCCGGCGGCGAGTGGGCGCATATCCGCAAGGCCGCGTACCACTTTGGTTGGGACTGGGCACCACGACTGGTTACAGCGGGTATTTGGAAACCCGTTTACATTGATGTGGTTGAGCCTATCCGCCTAGCATCGGCGTGGGTTAAAACGGTATCGGCCGATAGCAAAGAGGCTACCCTTAGCGCCGATTTCACCATTAGCGCCAGCGCAAGCACCACAGCCACCATCCGCATTTTCGATATGGATGAGCGTGAAACCCTTTATCGCGAAAGCGTTAACGTATCAAAGGGAAACAATATCTACACACCAACATTCAGCATAAAGAAACCCCTTTTGTGGTGGCCCAACGGAATGGGCGAGCAAAACCTTTACAACCTTGCTCTTATTGTTGATACTGAGGATGGCAAGGAGCTTATCCAAACCCAGAAGCTGGGCATAAGAACCATTGAGTGGGTTAACCAGCCCGATAGCCTTGGCGAATCGTTCTACGCAAAGGTTAACGGCATGCCCGTTTTTGCGATGGGAGCAAACCTAGTGCCTCCGCACAGCCTTCTGCCCCTTGCCGACAAGGAGTGGACACGCCTTGTGTACGATGCCAAGGAGAGCAACATGAACATGCTCCGCGTTTGGGGCGGCGGGGTTTACCCTCCCAACAGCTTCTTTAACGCTTGCGATAGCCTGGGCATAATGGTTTGGCAAGATTTTATGTTTGCTTGTAGCATGTACCCTTGGGATAAGGATTTTCTGGCCAACATACGGCAGGAGGCCATAGAACAGGTACAACGCCTAAGACCACACGCAAGCCTTGCCATGTGGTGCGGCAACAACGAGGTTGACGAGGGGTGGCACAACTGGGGCTGGCAAAAGGCCTTTGCCTCCGATACTACCATAGCTAAGCAGATTTGGGCGGGCTACAACGCGCTCTTTAATCAGCTCCTTCCCGATGTGGTTGCAAAGGAGGATAACGGCCGCTTTTACTGGCAATCGTCGCCTAAGTATGGCTGGGGAAAGAAGGAGAGCATGACCCACGGCGACTCCCATTACTGGGGCGTTTGGTGGGGAAAGGAGCCCTTTGAGAAGTACAAGCAAAAAGTTCCGCGCTTTATGAGCGAGTACGGGTTCCAATCGTACCCCGTTCTATCAACCCTAAAGAACTTTGGAAACGGAGCCGATGTTCCCGATACCAGCCTTATAAACTGCCACCAGAAACACCCCGAAGGGTTCGAGATTATTGAGAAGTATATAAAGGACGAAGGGTTTAGGTACAAAACCATTGAGCAGAAGCTATACGTTAGCCAAATAGTGCAGGCCATTGGCTACCAAACCGCCATTGAGGCGCACCGCTTTGCATCGCCAAGCTGCATGGGCTCACTCTACTGGCAAATGAACGATTGCTGGCCCGCGGTATCGTGGAGCGGCATCGACTTCTTTGGACGCTGGAAAGCCGTGCAGCACAGGGTTAAGCAGCTGTATCAACCCGTTTACGTGGCACCTGTTTTTGATGGGAAGCGATTAAAAATCAACCTAGTATCATCGTTACCATACGAGTTTGAGGCCGATATAATTATGCACCTCTACGGTGCCGATGGCACCAAAATGGGCGTTTGGAAAGACTTTTTTGAGGTGTTACCCAACAAAGCCTTTACTCCTCTTGATATTGAGATTACCGACCCCGGCATTCGCAGCCTCAACCTTGTGGCCATTGTTGAGGTTAAGATGGGACGCAAGCACCTAGTAACCACCATGGGCGTTAACAAGCCTTGGGGCAAGTTTAGAGCGGTTAACCCGCAAATTGAGATGACCACCGTAACCGAAAAGGGCAAGCAGTACATTAAGCTAAAAGCCAAGTACCCAGCCTTTTTTGTTGATGTTTACAACACAACCGACGACCTAGTTCTAAAGGACAACTTCTTCCACATGCTCCCCGATGAGGAGTATAAGATTGAGGTTATTAGCGGCGAGGCCAAAGGGTTAAAGGTTAGGTCTATTTGGAATTTCTAGTCAGTAAAAATCATTTACAATGATATCAAAACGCATTCTCACAGCGCTACTCATTGCAGCCTCAACCGTTGCAATGGCGCAGGTAAAGGACAATGCCCGCCACGTGAACCCCTTTA
>DHVO01000174.1:0-18638 GCA_002412705.1 Bacteroidales bacterium UBA5206
CAAAAACATATTTACCAGAATTCATAGCTTTACAATTAAGCCTGCAAAACTACATTTCAAATCAAATCAAAAAATCAAAGAACACCTGTATCTTGTTGATATATAATTTATTGTAAAATATTTTCGAAAGTTAACGCATCACTAGTAATCTGAAATCAATGAAATACAAGACTATATATTTTTGAAGTTAGCCACAGGAGAATCACTTATTTTACCTAAAAAAAGAATAGAGAACATGGATGTGCTGAAAGGTATGTTATCTAAGATTGCTTCTGATTTAAGCATCAAACACAACATTGAGTTGAACTGGAAATGGGAGTAAGCACTTTACTTGTTGTCTAATATTGGGGCTAATTATAGTTAACACACGGAATGCAATTCCACACTAACTGGACTCATACAGAAAATCGGCCAGACAAAGTTGCACTTTCGGACAACATTTTGTATCTTTGCACCATATGAGCAATGAAAAAGTAAGAATAATCTTCTTGTATAAGAACTATTTTACTGACTTCTATGAAAAACAGAAGAAGAAAGTGAAAGAGAAAATTATTTGGACTTTAAGGTTGGTTGAAACGCTGAAACAAGTTCCAGAGGATTATCTGAAACATATAGAGGGAACAAATGGTTTATATGAAATCAGAGTTCGGTTGGGCAGTGATATTTTTAGGATATTTTGCTTTTTCGACAAGGGAAAGTTAGTTGTTTTAGCAAATGGTTTTCAAAAGAAAACCCAGAAAACCCCAAAATCAGAAATTGATAAAGCGTTGAAAATAATGGAGGAATATGAAAATGAGAAGGAAGTTAAAATCACTTGACGAGTTTATCGATGAACAATATGGTAAACGAGGAACACCAAAGCGTGAAAAGTTTGAAGAAGGATTCGAAACGTTTAAAATTGGAGTTCTAATTCAACAAGCAAGAATTGAGAAAGGCATGACCCAAGAGGAACTAGCAGCAAAGTGTGGAACAAATAAAGGGTATATATCAAAAATAGAGAATAATGTTAAGGAGGTTCGACTCTCAACCCTTCAAAGAATTGTTGAGCTAGGCCTTGGTGGACATTTAGACCTATCGATCAAATTCTAGTTTGCTGACCACTCCCGCTAGCACGGATTTGCAACCGACCAAAAGGAGTTCGGCACAGCCAATCTGTGCGCATAGAATCTCAAAGGGTAATTCTCCACGCCAACATCCAATTTCACATTACCGTAAAATAGCCTTACAGGGAGCAATTATCTAAAAAAGACTTTTAAATTGCAGTAGAATAGCCCTCTTAACCTAAATTGCTAAACTAATGAGGCATTTGGCTGCACACATACTTCTTTTCCTTGCCCTTCTCCTTAATGCGTTTGCTCTAGTGGCGCAGGTTACCAACGACCTTTTTACCAGCTTTACAAATCTTAGCATTAATCAGGGTTTGCCGCACAGGGAGGTGAATGCCATTTATCAGGATGCCAAGGGCTTTATGTGGATAGGCACTGAGGATGGGCTGTGCCGCTACGATGGCTACCAGTTTAGCGTGTACAAATGGGCCGATGGCGACTCCTCTACCCTATCGGCAAACACAATAACAAGCATAACTGGCGATACACAGGGTAACCTATGGATAGGTACAACCAACGGGCTAAACTACTACAACCGAAGCAAAGGGAATTTTACCAGGTACTACACGCAGCCATCAAACCCTAACATATTTACCAACAATCACATTCGCAAGGTGCTTTGGCAAAACGATACGCTATGGATTGAAACGCTTGATGGCACCCTTACCATGCGCGACCTGCCCCGCAAAACCACAAAGCACACGCATCATGTTGCACCAACTCAACCCTACTATAGGTACCACGTGATCCATGCCGATAGCAAACAAAACATTTGGTTTGGAGGAAGGAATACGCCCATTTTTTCGCTGAATAAAAGAACCAACCTACTTGATGTTTACCAAGCCAACAGCGCAAGTCCTGTTGGCAAGCGCGATAACGATTTGGCCATGCTTGCAGAAACATCGCAGGGCAACTACTACGTGGGAGCCGTTGATGGCTTTTACCAGTTCTGGCCCCAAACAGGGCACTTTAAAAAGCTTTTACCCATATCAACCTTTGGTATGGTTCAGGAAAACGATACCACCCTTTGGGTTGCAACAGGCAATGGGCTGTACCTTTTTAATCCTACAACCCAGCATTTTACCCATATTGCGCACAACAGGGACTACAACAAATCGCTAGTGCACAACCATATAAATTGCATAACATTAGATAGCAACGGGAACATATGGCTTGGAACACAAAACGGGGTAAGCATTTTGGAGTACAACAAGCGCCGCTTTAGGGTTTACTTTCACATTCCGGGCAATAGCAACTCCTTATCGGACAACAACGTAACGGCAATAACGCAGGATAATGAGGGAAACGTATGGATAGGCACAGCCGAAAACGGCATAAACATTTGGGATACCAAGAGCAACCATTTTGCTGAGCTCAGCACAAAATCGGAGAATAAGTTGTCATCAGATAGGATATCAACACTTTACACCGACGCTAGGGGAACCATTTGGGCTGGACTGTGGTCGGGAGTGGGCTTTAACCGCATTAACCCCAAAACCCTAAAGGTTAAGCACACCGCATTGGATCCTACTTCCAAGAAAAAGGATTGGTACAACGCCTTTGCCCATGATTTCCAGGGCAACATGTGGGTTGGCATTTGGGGCGCAGCGGGTCTTTACCGCTTTAGCAGCACACTGGATTACTTTGATGATGCCAACAAGGTAAATGCCATAAACATACCCAGACATAGCGCCAAGTTCTTTGCCAACGATGGTATGGGTAGCCTTTTTATAGCAACCTCCAACCAAATTTTCAGGTATGATATTAAATCCAAGCAGTTTCAGCTTTTTGCTCAAGCATCGCTGGCACCCAAGTTAAATGCCCCTAACCTATTCTACAATATTCCCATTACTTTTGATGTGGTGCTAAACGTAACATCAAACCAGCACGGAGTAACGCTTTTTACAACCAATAACGGCTCGTTTATATACAACGCAGCAACAAACAACCTTAAACCCATTTATGCTGATATTGCCCCCACAAGCATGGTATCGGTGGTGGAGAGTAAAATAGTATCGGTTGACACCTCGCAAGTACGCGAGTTTAACCTAATGGGTGCAGAGGTAAACAGGTACGCCATACCTCCACTAAGTGGACTAAAAGCGGTACTTCCACTATCGGAACAGGGCTACTTAGCCCAAACAACAAGCGGACTTTACCTGCTAAACCAACAGCACCTTAAGCCGCTTATTGACTTTAAGGGTATAGCTCCCGCCTCCATTACCCTAAGCAAGCAGAATGGCGATGCTGTGGCTGTTTCTCCTAGCATGATATGGATAATTAGCGCAACTGGCAAGGTAGATACCATTAACCTTACCAATGCGCTAATGCAGTATGGCGCTTCGCTAACTGCTGCGGTGGCAATAAACAGGCAGCAACTGGTGCTTTTTGCATCNNAATAAACCCGAAGACTTTGCTTATAACATAAGCCTTGCAGAAAGGATGAGGGATTCGAGCATCCTGTTCAGCTCCGAGAATAGCATCTACAAGCTGGATGTAAGCGCCAAGCACCTTGAGAAGATAAACATTGCCGATAGCAACAGCCTATCGTCGCACCTTGTAACCTGCATATTGCCAGACAAAAAAGGTAACCTATGGGTTGGCACCTCTACCGAGGGGCTAAACTGCTACAACATTGCCAGCAAAACGGCAAAACACTACCGAATGGAGGATGGAAACATGCTCCCAAGCAACAACATTACCACCCTATTTTTTGGGCACGACAGCACGTTATGGGTTGGCACAACAAATGGCTTGTGCCAGTTCCTTCCCCGCTCGCAATCATTCAATGTGTACGGCAACAGCTGGCCCAGCTCCATGATTATGGGTATTGCGCAGGATAGCGACAACCGTCTTTGGGTAAGTACCCAAAACGGGCTTGTGCTGTTCACTCCTAGCCAGAATAGCTGGAGCGTTTATACAGAATCCGATGGGCTACCCAGCAACACCTTTAACCGCGGAGCAGTTTATAAGCTACAAAATGGGAAGTTAGCGTTTGGTTCGGCAGGAGGACTAGTAATTGCTGAACCGCAAAAGGTTAACGTAGCACCGGAACATACGATAAGCATCAGCTCATTTAGCCTTTTTGGGAAGGAGGTTAGCCAAAGCGTAAACAGCGGCGATACCATAACCCTAAGCTACAAGGAGAACTTTTTTGGGCTCACATTCTCAACGCTATGCTATGCGCATCCACAGCACAGCAGCTACTACTACAGAATGGTTGGCATTAGCAAGGAGTGGATAAAAACCAGCACCAATCAGGCCACATTCACAAACCTAAGCCCTGGCACCTACCGCTTTGAGGTTAAGCACAAGGAGAACTCACCCTTAGATGCTGTTACAGCGGTTACACTTGTGGTAACACCCCCATTCTGGCAAAAGGCATGGTTTATAGTACTGATATCCATTATAGTGCTTGGAGGTGCGCTGGCAGCGCTTTACACCTACATTCACCAGATTAACATAAAGCGGCGCACCACCGAGCTGGAGCAAAAGCTGCTGATATCGCAAATGAACCCCCACTTTATTTTCAACAGCTTATCGGCCATACAAAGCTTTATGTACAACAATAACCCCGAGGAGGCAGGAAACTACCTATCGCACTTCTCTAGGCTGGTTAGGCTGATACTAGAAAACAGCCGCTCCGAGAGCATTAGCCTTAGCAACGAGGTGCAAACCATTAAGCTCTACCTAATGCTGCAAAAGCTGCGCTTTACCGATAAGTTCGACTACCAAATAACCGTGTCGCCAGACATCGACCCAAAGGCCGTTTTTATTCCACCCATGCTAGCACAGCCGTTCATAGAGAACAGCATTGAGCATGGTATTATGCACAAGCCAACGGAGGGCTTTATTCATGTTGATTTTAGCATAAGCCACAACATAGTAACCATAACCGTAACCGACGATGGCATTGGGCTAAGCAAAGCCCAGGAACTTAATAAAAATAGGGAGAACCATATCTCCTACGCCACATCAATAACCAAGGAGCGCATAGAGAACCTACGCGCCACGTGGGGTAAACAGCGTATAGGAATAGATATAGCAGACCTTTCCACCAACGAGGGCAAAACCGGGACTAAAGTAACGGTTACCGTTCCATACAAAAAATCGAAATAGCTACTTTTATCTAACTAAACAACATCAAAAAAATGATTAGGGCTATTATTGTTGATGATGAACCCAGAGCACGCGAAACCCTATCGGGAGTAATTACGAGGTACTTTACCAACGTACAGCTACTGGGCGAAGCAGCTGGTGTTAACGAGGCATTTACCCTAATTGAAAAGGTTAATCCCAACGTGGTATTCCTTGACATTAAGATGCCCGATGGTAGCGGTTTTGATTTGCTTAAGCGCTTTAAGAAGCCTACGTTTAGAACCGTTTTTGTAACCGCATTTGATGAATTTGCCGTTGAAGCCATAAAGTTTAGTGCTTTCGACTATCTGCTTAAGCCCATTAGCACCGATGAGCTAAGGGAAACCATAGCCAAGCTAACCGAGGAGATGAGCGAACCCGAAGATTTTACGCTCAAGCTCCAAGCCTTTTTCGATAACGTAAACTCCATTGAGCGCGACAAGAAAAAGATTGTACTTAAAACGGCCAACAGCATACACCTTGTTACCATTTCCAACGTTGTTAGGTGCGAGTCGGATGGGAATTACACATGGTTCTACTTTAACAACCAACCAAAGCTGCTAATATCAAGGCCGCTAAAGCAGTTCGAGGAGCTACTAGAACCCTATGGGTTCTTTAGGCCACACCAGTCGCACCTAGTGAATATCCGAGCCATATCGCGCATTGATAAGGTTGATGGCGGAACGCTAATCCTTGAGGATAACACTCCAATACCAGTATCGGTACGCAAACGCGAGCAGCTGTTTAGCATTTTAGAGCAATTGTAGCAAAACGGTTCTGCCACAAATTTAATTGGCATAGCAATTCCGATACGCTTATTTTTGCCCCACTAGAGGTAATATATCGATAGAATAGGGCGTTATGCAGTGTGTTTTCGCCCTGTAAGAAGCTTTCCAATTAAAGTGGTTCAAAGGCTCACCCCTACGGGGCGTAACCCCTATCCCGACTATCTTATCTACCGATGTTGCGTACCTACGGCACAAAGAGTGCTGATGTGATAAGAGAAATAAATGATTCAATGTCGTTTGTTTAGCTCATAATTACCTTAGCACTCCGATACTCCCAATACCTCCCCACCCTTCCTTGTTCCCCTTTCGTTCTACCCAGAAAGGACAAAATGTTAATAACTGTGGGTGCAAGCTGAAGGACGAAGCTAAGCCCACAGAAAATCCAGAGGTAGGGAGTAAGCCCTGAAGGGGCGAAACTTAAAGTAAGAGATGTGACCCCTTCGGGGCCAGAAAGGTTATACTTGTTAGCCTTGGGCTGCTTCGCTATGCCCAAGGTTATTAAGATTACGCCACTTCGTGGCTGGTATCGGATTTACTGTTGTTTAACCAGTGGACTCGTCAATCCCGCTTTATACAGTAGTATAAATCTTTCCCTATTAAAATAACGAGTAGAACAAATAAAACAAAAACGAAGCGCCCAAGTGGTACGCTTCGTTCCTTATTATATTGCGATTATTAAGCCCTATTTTTGACGGTAAGCGGCACGGTTAATATCGGACAGGCTCTTTAGTTGCTTGGGCGGATTTAGGTACTGCGCAAGAAACCTATACACCTTTAGCCTAATCTCCTTGGCAGCCTTGGTATCAATACGATCGAAGGAGTGGCCACCAGGCATATCCTTATAAATCTCGTACTCAAAGGTCTTACCATCGGCCTTTAGCGACTTAATAAGATGCTCCACCTCAAGAACATTTACATCGTCGTCGTTGGTATTGGTGTGTATTAGCAGAGGCGTTTGCAGCTTATGGGTATTCCATGCGGGCGACCTGCGCTTGTACTCCTCTACATTTTGGTATGCTGTTTTGCCCAAATGGTAATCGGCAGAGTATAAATCCCTGTAATCGTCGGTATAGTAGCCCATGCGCGCAATTAAATCCGATACGGGAACACCAGCATAGGCGCATTTGTAGCTCTTAGGATGATCGAAGATGTTTAGTAGCGATATCATTCCGCCATGGCTCCAACCAATAATACCAACTCTATCTGCATCAACAAACTCGTAGTTTTCAATCATATAAGCACGACTTGCATCAACATCTTCAACCTCTAATCCGCCGTAGTCAATCTTCTCATAAAACCCCTTACCATAGCCTGTGCTTCCCCTGTACTCTGGCGCAACAACAATGTAGCCCTGTGCCAACATTTCGCGCACAATGTGGGTGTAGTACGTGGTAAAATCGCCATGAACGCCTCCGTGCGGGAATACCAACAGCGGGTACTTCTTGTTGTAGTCCATATCGCGCGGAATAAACACGTACGACCAGAACTTTACGGGGTTGTTTGCCCCCATGGCAGTTGGATTCTTAACCACAGCAGGCGGTGGGCCGTACATGTACACCTTGTCAACAAAGGCCACATCGGAAAGGCGATCGAACCAAAGCACGTCGTCAACCATTTTCTGAAGCACATCGAGCCTATGGTTTAGCTCTTCGTTAGCCTGTTTAAGCTGCTCAATAACGGCTGCATTATCGGTGCTCTGCGCTTTTGCATAAGCCGATAGCACAACCATTGCTGCAAGTATCACCAGTTTTTTCACGCTAGGTAGGTTTTAGGTTAGGTTATTTATATCGATTAGTGTGAGGGGTTTGCTACCAAATGTTTCAAAATCAAACTACGTTGCTAATGTTTGATTCTATACTGATAAAAAGTTTAATACCAGCAATGCTATTGACTAAGCAATTCCTGAAACCGCTGGAAAAATAGACCCACGTGTAATCCGTCAACCAATCCATGGTGCGCATTTACCGAAACAGGCATAACCATTCGCCCATCCACATTGGTGCATTTCCCAAACGATATTTTGGGCACACTATCGGGAAAAGTAAAGCTACGGGCATGGGTTAACCCAGTAAACTTAACCCAAGGGATAGACGAGTAGTGAATTACATCTAGGCGTTTGGCACTATCGGTTAGGCGTAACCCCTCCGACTGCTGCACCGCTTCAATTTCGGCATTAGCTCGCAGGGAAAAGGCCTCAAAGGTGCTTGCAAACTCAATAAAGGAGTAGGCAAAGGTATCGTCGGCACGCCCAATGGTTGATGAGGCGTGTATTTGCCCAAAGTCCACCACCGTACCACTTCTTATCCTGTACCTTAACTCCTCAATGCCATTCACCGCAACAAGCGATTGGTAAAGGTAGTACAAGAAAAAGGAGTACCCCTTTTCCTTACAGGTATGGTAGGCATGGGTGCAGTCCACATCGGCAACAAGTCCAAAAAAGGGCTCCTCGAAAGAGGAGAAGAACTCAAAGTGCTCCCTCCGCTTCCAGTGCTTAATATCAACTATTCTTTCCATTTCTCAGTATTTGCATAACGTCAGCAATGCTATCCACTAAGGTAAACCTATCGGAGCTAACATTGGTTGAGCCCACTACCTCGTGTTGCCATGTAGTGTGGTACGGAACGTGAATTCCATAACCACCAATTGCTAGCACGGGCTGTATGTCGGACTTAAAAGAGTTCCCTATCATCAAAAACTCATTGGCGTTTACCCCAATGCGGCTAAGGAGCAACTTGTAGTCTTGCTCCTTTTTGTCGCTCATTATCTCTATATGATGAAAGTACTTTGCCAGCGTTGACCTACTTAGCTTGCGCTGCTGATCGAGCAAATCGCCCTTGGTAGCAACAATCAGCGTATAGCCTTGTAACGACAGGTAATCGAGAACCTCAGGAATCCTATCCAGTAGCGTTACAGGCATGTTTATTAGCTCTTTCCCTAGGTCAACAACCTTCTCAAGAATGGTCTGATCCACACTGTTGTTACTAATCTTAAGCGCCGTTTCAATCATGGATAGAATAAAGCCCTTTGCCCCGTATCCGTACAATGAGAGGTTTTGCATCTCGATAGCAAAAAGCAGTTTGCTCACCTCCTCGGCAGGTGCATACTGAGCAAGGAGCTCACATAGCCTTTTTTCGGTATCCTGAAAAAAGGGCTCGTTTACCCATAGGGTATCGTCGGCATCAAAACCAATTACTTTAAAGTCTGGTTTCTTCATGGGACTTGGATTATGTCAACTGGCTATATCTCTATTCCCCTATTTATGTAGCCAGAGTAATCCTTTACCTTTTGGTGGTACTCCTGCTCTAGAAGTGGGGAGCTAATCATAAAATCGGCAGTTGAACGGTTGGTTGCAGTGGGAATATTGTACAGGCTAGCAATACGAAGCAGCGCCTTTACATCCACATCGTGAGGTTGCGCCTGCATGGGATCCCAAAAAAAGATTAGCATGTCGATATCGCCCTCGGCAATTTTAGCACCCAGCTGCTGATCGCCACCTAGCGGCCCCGATTTTAAACGGGTTAACGATAGCTTGCCAGTAAATTCATCGCCCTGCATTTTAATAAGCGCCTCAGCAACAAGTTTACCTGTGGTTCCAGTACAAACCAGTTTATGCTTCAGCAGCTTTTCCCAGTTCCACTCAACCCATTCAACCATATCGGCCTTGCGATTATCGTGCGCCACAAGGGCAATTGTTTTGGACTGTTTCATCTTCATAGAATTAATACTTGAAATTATAGTATGCTTACAAAGGGCTTCTTTAGTGAAAAAGCCTTACAAATATAGTGTATTGATTTGTTAACAAGCTTTTGCCAAAATTATGAGTTGATTAATCTTTAATAAATGGAGCTAAAAGAGTAAATTGTTTGCCCAACCAAGCTAACCTACTACAGCTATGCAAAAGAACAAATCATTTATTATCCTAATACTCCTTGCCCTTGGAGTTTCTGTGGGTATAAACCTTTACCATTGGAATAGGAATAGCACGTTTCAGTATAAAATTGAGATTGCCGAAACGCTACTCGACCTAGACTTTACCCTATCCGAAAGGGATTCTATGGTTGATGGGCTAAAGGAGGCACGCAAAAAGTATAAGGCAATACATAAGTACGTGCTCCCAAACTCGGTGGCTCCTATTCTAGTGTTTAGCCCTGTTCCTGTTGGTTACAACACACCCCAGCAGCAGTACGAGAATGTTTACAACCTACCTACAGAGGTTATTGTGCCCCAAAACAGGGAGGAACTTTGTTTTTATAGCATTGGCGAGCTAGCCATGCTTATAAAGCAACAAAAAATAACTTCAACAGAACTCACTCAGCTATACATTAACAGGCTAAAAAAGTACGATCCAGAGCTGCACTGCATTGTAACCCTACTAGAGGATAGAGCACTTGAGCAAGCAGCAAAAGCCGACCAGGAGATTGCCAATGGGCAATACCGTGGCCCTTTGCACGGCATTCCCTATGGAGTTAAGGATTTGCTAGCACTTAAAGGAGAGCCCTTTACGTGGGGTTCGGCCATTTACAAGGATCAAATTGCCGATATCACCTCACCAGTAATTGAGAAACTCGATAAAGCTGGAGCAGTGCTTGTTGTAAAGCTATCGCTTGGTGAGTTTGCTATGGGCGATGTGTGGTACGGCGGAAAAACCCGAAACCCATGGAACACAGAACTAGGTTCCAGTGGTTCATCGGCAGGATCGGCAGCAGCAACCTCGGCCGGACTAGTTGCCTTTGCCATTGGTTCGGAAACATGGGGTTCCATAGTATCGCCATCAACAGTTTGTGGGGTTACAGGTCTTAGACCAACCTTTGGTAGGGTTAGCCGTACTGGTGCCATGGCACTCTCGTGGAGTATGGATAAAATTGGCCCCATTTGCCGCACCGCCCAGGATTGTGCCATAGTGCTGCAAACCATTCAAGGACCCGATGGCATGGACCGCTCATTACAAAACATACCATTTAACTACAATGCCAACAAGCCTTTGAGCAGCCTACGGGTTGGCTACCTTAAGCACCTATTCGACGAAGAGTACGAAGGCAAAACAACCGATAGCCTTGCTCTTAACGCCTTAAAGGAACTGGGTATAACACCTATTCCCTTAACACTACCAAGTAATGTCCCTGTTGATGCGCTAACCATTATTCTGGAGGCAGAAGCGGCAGCTGCGTTTAGCAACATAACCTTATCCAACCAGGACGATAAAATGGTTGAGCAGCACATGTGGGCTTGGCCAAATATTTTTAGAATGGCAAGATTTATTCCGGCAACAGAGTACATTCAGGCTAACCGGATTAGGCAGCACCTAATAGATGAGCTAACAAAACTATTTGCTGATGTTGATATAATTATTGCTCCCAGCTTTGGTGGAGACCAACTGCTAATGACCAATCTAACAGGGCATCCTGCGGTGTTGGTTCCCAACGGGTTTACACAGGATAACCTACCAACAAGCTTCACCTTTATTGCCAATTGGTACAACGAGGCCGACCTTATTCTTCTTGCCGATGCGTACCAACAAAAGACACAATTTAACAAGAAGTATCCTGCAAAATTTCTCCCTGTAAACTAACCCTTCACAATAGTAAAAACTCGAACTACTCCCCAAAGAGTATGTTCGAGTTTTTTTCTACAAAAACCTTAACAATATTAGTATAACATCACCCTAACTAGCAATGGTCTCCTCCTGAATCCACTCTAGTATCTTTGCCTCCTTCTTAGGTAAAATTGGGAGCAGTTCCCTGTTCTTTAGCTCAATAACTTCCCGCGACTCCCCCATGCACTTAATGTAGCCAACATTAACCAGGTGGTTCTGGTGAACCTTTAAAAAGCTGGCCTCCTTGAACTTTGAGCATAGCCATGTAAATGTTTTCTCTGCTATAAGCACTGTACCATTGGCTATAACCAAACACGACCTGTCGCCCAATCGTTCTACTCTAACAAGTTCGTTTACAGGCAAGTATTGACAGGTCTGGTCCACACAATCGGTAACTCCAACAATCTTCCCAAAGGGTGAATCGGTAATAACCTCTTTGTTGGGAATTATCTCATTTACTATTACGGAACAAATAATGGAAAATTCATTCCCTACGCTGGCATTCTCTATAATATGTAATCGAGGCATAGCTTTTTGTTTTAAAGTTAAAGGTCCCAGCTTAGTGCAAAATGCTCCCCTATTTTTCGTTGGTACCTGTTTAGTATTTGTTGCATATTATCTATTATTTGAAAAGTAAAAAACAAAAAAAACTCGCAATGGAACTAAGTCCATTGCGAGTTTTTATATAAATGTAGAGCTGTGAGTTTACTTGCGCTTTTGCATGTTTTGCTGCTGCTTTGCAATCTCCTCTAGCTTAGTCTGAAACTTCGATTTTTTAACAGGCTTCTTAGCATTCTCGTGTAGCTTGGCTAGAATTGCCTTATCGTCAACAAATCTACGTATAAGCAGGGTTTGACCCAGAGTAAATACGTTAGACAGGAAGTAGTAGTAGCTCAAACCCGACGAGTAGCTGTTAAACCAGAATATCATCATAATAGGCATCATGTAAATCATCATGAATTTCATACCTGGCAGCTGACTGCTGGTATCGCCCATTTGATCGGTATTCATTTTAGAGGTTATGAATAGCGCAGCGGCCATTAGTATGGTGAACAAGCTAACGTGATCGCCATAGAATGGAATATCAAAAGGTAGGTTAAGAATTGAGTCGAACGACGACAGGTCATCGGCCCAAAGGAACGACTTCTGGCGCAATTCAAACGATGCAGGGAAGAACCTGAACATGGCAATAAGTATGGGGAACTGTATAAGGATTGGGATACATCCACCCATAGGGTTTACGCCCACTTTCTTATACAGAGCCATTACCGCTTGCTGCTTCTTCATTGCATCCTCTTTTTTGGTGAACTTAGCGTTAAGCTCATCAACCTGAGGCTTAAGCACACGCATTTTGGCTGAGCTCAAGTAGGATTTATAGGTTAAGGGGAACAGTATTACCTTAATGAATATGGTAAGTAGCAAAATTATTAACCCGTAGTTAGCAATGCTATTGTCAAGAATATCAAAAACAAAAACAACACCTTGGTTAATCCAACGAATACCCCAACCACCAAGCGGAACAACCGATTCAAACTCTAGGTTATAGGCTTTAAGTGTTTTGTAGTGATTAGGACCAAAGTAGAACTGGAACCCAACGGTTTCGTTCTCACCCTTGCTAATAGGTAGCCCCATTCTGGATTTGAAGGTCTTAATGTACTTACCATCGTCCACCTTGTGCTGCTCAACATTAGCATTAAGAATGGCATCATCGGCAACAAGGATTGATGAGAAGAACTGCTGCTTAAAGGCAATCCACTTTAGCTTAGTAGTAAGCTCCTCTTCGTCGGTCTCACTACGCATGTTAAGCTCCTCGTACTCCTTGTTTGTATAAGAGTATGCAATGGTGGTATAGTCGCGTTCGTTCTTTGCACCCTTTTCAAGTTGGGGCACCATGTTCTCCCAAATAAGGTCAATACTTCCCTTTTGCTGGTTCATCACCTTATCCATTCCAGCAAACTTAATATCGAAGTCAACCAGGTGGCTACCCTTTCTTATGGAGTAAACATAATCTATGTACGATCCTTCGCCTGCTTCCAATCGCATGGTAACCGATGCAGTAGAATCGCCCTCAGCAACGGAAACAGAACTTGCGCTGGTTGATGGGGTAAAGTATAAATCGTTGGTTTTGATGTTATTGTTATTACCCCAGAACTGTAAACCAAAGGTATTCACGTCGCCATCGAACAGCACTAAAGGTTCTCCGGTGTATGTTTTGTAGTCCTTAATTTCAACCGAGTAAACTCTACCACCCAAAGTAGATAGCTTAACACGAATTAGCTCGTTCTCTAAGGTTACAAATTTTTGCTCGCCAGTTAAAGCGCTAGCCAGACTACCAAAACGATTCTGCGCCTCAAGCTTCTGAAGTGAATCGTTAACCAAATTCTGTGTAGCTAGTTCTTCGGCTCTCTTTTGTTGGTATTCAGCTTGTACCGTGGCAATAGAATCGGCTTTACGACGAGCCGCCTCAATCTCCTCCTGCGAAGGTCTGTTAAAATAGCTAAATCCAATGATGATGAGAAAAATCAGAACCAGTCCAATAATTGTATTCCTGTCCATTAACTATGCTTTTTATTCTTAGTACATTAACACTTCATTACAGAAAAAATCCACTCGGAATTATAAAAACCGAGTGGACAAAGTTAACATTTTATCGCAAAGCTACTTGTTAAAAAGTATTGATGCCTTAACAAAGTCAACAAATATAGGATGTGGATTAACAACCGTACTCTTATACTCTGGGTGAAACTGTACACCAACAAACCATGGGTGTGAAGGAATCTCAACAACTTCAACCAAATTGGTATCGGGGTTAATTCCAGTGGCAACCATTCCCGCTTCCTCAAACTGGGTTAGGTACGCATTGTTAAACTCATAGCGATGCCTATGGCGCTCGTGTACCTCGGCCTGCTTGTATGCTGCATGGGCATTGCTTCCAGCCTTTAGCGTACATGGGTAAGCGCCTAAACGCATTGTTCCTCCCTTATCGGTAACACCTTTTTGGGCTTCCATTAGGTCGATAACTGGATGCTGAGTTGTGCGTGACATTTCGGTGGAGTTAGCCTCGGCTAAACCTAGCACGTTGCGGGCAAACTCAATAACAGCACACTGCATGCCCAAGCATATACCTAGGAAAGGAACCTTGTTTTCGCGGGCATACTTCACGGCTAGTATCTTGCCCTCTATTCCCCTGTGCCCAAAGCCTGGTGCAACAATAATACCGCTAAAACCGCCCAGTTTCTCGGCTAGTGTCGATTCGGTAACCGTTTCGGAATGAACCGATATTAGGTTAACCTTACAGTCGTTGGCCGCACCAGCGTGTACAAACGACTCAACAATAGACTTATATGCATCGGGAAGCTCAACGTACTTACCAATTAGACCTATATTAACGGTCTTCTTGGGGTTTTTAAGCTTTGTAACAAACTGCTTCCACGATTTTAGGGCAGGCTCATCACCTATAGACAGGTTAAGCTTGCGCAGCACGGTTACGTCTAGCTTCTCCGACTGCATTAGCAAGGGAACCTCGTATATGGTGGAAACATCAATAGACTCTATAACCGCATCCATATCAACGTTGCAGAACAAGCCCACCTTACGACGAATATCGTCGTTTAGCTTATGCTCGGTGCGGAGCACAAGCACATCGGGCTGAATACCATTCTCAAGCATCACCTTTACAGAGTGTTGCGTTGGCTTGGTTTTAAGTTCCTTTGATGCCGAAAGGTATGGCACCAGCGTTAAGTGGATAAAAACGGAATTGGTTGGGCCCAGCTCCCATCTTAGCTGACGAACAGCCTCGATGTAGGGCAACGACTCTATGTCGCCCACCGTTCCACCAATCTCGGTGATAACCAC
This sequence comes from Bacteroidales bacterium UBA5206, assembly GCA_002412705.1. Classification (GTDB taxonomy): domain Bacteria; phylum Bacteroidota; class Bacteroidia; order Bacteroidales; family Tenuifilaceae; genus UBA5206. The sequence continues at coordinate 15,480 of DHVO01000174.1, forward strand.
ATCAAACTTATGCTTGGTGCCAAGCAGCTTAATGCGGCGCTTAATCTCATCGGTAATATGTGGAATTACCTGTACAGTTTTTCCTAAGTACTCACCCTTACGCTCCTTGTTTATAACCGATTGGTAAATTCTACCAGTGGTTACATTGTTAGCCTGTGTAGTGTGCAGGTTAATAAATCGCTCGTAGTGGCCCAAATCCAAATCGGTTTCGGCACCATCCTCGGTAACGTAGCATTCACCGTGCTCATAAGGGTTAAGCGTTCCTGGGTCAACGTTGATGTATGGATCCAGCTTCTGGATGGTTACAGAGTAGCCCCGGCTTTGCAAGAGCTTAGCCAGCGAAGCCGAAATAATTCCCTTTCCCAACGATGAGGTTACTCCTCCAGTAACGAAAACGTACTTTGTATTGTGCGGCATGTCTATATATTTCTGTTTATTACGGATTTACTCTTCGGTATCGAGGTTGTCAATCATCTTTATCTTCTCCTCAAGCATCTTAATCTCATCGCGAGCCCGCTCAATTTTATGCTCAACATCCTTAATCATTTGCTCTGCATTTTTAGATTTTGCAAAGAAGCCGATGTTGTTCTCCCATAGGGTAATATCGTTCTCTATTTGCCTTAGCTTGTTAAAGAGCTTATCGCGCTCAACACGCATCTTGTTCTCCTGGCGGGTATTACCCTGCATATTGTCTATGCGCGATTTAAAGCGAAGCAGGTTACGCTTGCCCTCATCAACGCGTAGGCTCTCAAAATGCTTGTTAATTGCCTCGCGGTAGCGCTTCTGAATGGAATCCTTTTGTTGAATAGGTACAAACCCAATCTCGGCCCAACGGCGCTGAAAATCCTTAAGGGCTGTAAGGTTTGCCTCTACATCATCGGTTAAGGTAAATGCCTCAATCTCGGCTATTAGCTGCTCCTTTAGCTTAAGGTTATCCTCGTACTTGCTATCAACCTTGGAGAAGTGCTCCGACTTGCGGTTAAAGAAGAAATCGCAAGCTGCGCGGAAACGTTTCCAAACCTCATCGCTGTGCTTACGTGGCACAGGGCCAATCTCCTTCCAACGCTTTTGCAGGGCGATAAGCTCCTCGGTAGCCTTTTTCCATTCGTTGCTATCCTTTAGCGCTTCGGCTTGCATGCAAAGCTCAACTTTTAGCTGTAGGTTGTTATCCTGTCCCTCGCGTGCATCGGCATAGAAATCGCGCTTCTTGTTAAAGAATGCGTCGCACGCAGCACGGAACCTATCATAAATTTTTTGGTTATCCTTACGGGGTGCAAAACCTATAGTTTTCCATACCTTTTGCAGCTCAATCATCTCCTTTGAGCGCTTATTCCACTCCTTGGCCGATCCAATATTTACGGTTACCAGCTCTTCGGCCTTTTCGCAAAGTAGGGTTTTGGCATCAAGGTTTTTCTTTTGCTCATCGCGAAGCGATTCAAAGAACTCCTGGTGTTTCTTATTTATTTTTGAGGTAATCTCCTTAAAGCGCTCCCAAACCTCGGTGCGGCTCTCCTTTGAAACAGGACCAACCTCTCGCCACTGGTTATGGTACTTCTGTAGCTTCTTAAAAGCGTTAACTATTGATGGCTCAATAAGTAACTCCTCAGCCTTTTCGCAAAGGCCAATCTTTTCCTCAAGGTTACGCTTAAGGTCTAAATCGCGCAGCTCCTTGTTAATCTTTATATAGTCGTAAAAGTTCTGTACGTGGTGATGATAGGTTTCCCAAAGATCGTTAAGAACAGCTTGTGGTACAGGGCCTGTTTCGCGCCACTTTTGCTGTAGCTCTCTAAAGTGTTGGAAGGTGTGATTTACTGATTCGGTGCTATTAACCAGCTCCTTAATTTGTTCAATTATGTGCTGCTTGGTCTCTAGGTTTTTAGTTTTCTCATCCTCCAAGCCACGGTTGTAGTTTGCTCTAGCCTCACGGTACTGGCGTAGCAGCTCTTTTATTTGGGGTTCGTTTACATCCTCTGGGGCAACAAACTGAGCAGCTTCGCCACCAGCCTCAATAAACTCCTTGCGTTTTTTCTCGTACTCTGCTTTGTGCTTCTTATAGAAGTTAACCTTTATGCTCTCTACCTCGGCACGAATGCGCTGAATAGGCTTATTGGCCAGAATGCTTTTAAGAGCCTCAACCAGCTCCTCGCGGGTAAGCTGAGAGTAGTCCGCTTTTTCAGCCGATTCATCTTCCTCCTCATCATCGTACTCAACCTCTTCCTCATGCTCTTCATCAATAGGGGTATCCTCATCAATGTTAATTGGCTGAAGGGTTTCGTCAATTTCTTCGTCGTGTTCGGGGGAATCACTAGCCACCTTAGTAGCCATAGCGTCAACGTTTACGGAAGTTTCATTCGTATTTTCGGCTTTGCCGAACTGATTCTCTGTTTGAGAATCTTTTAGATCTTTTGTGTCCATGAGATAGAGGTTAACTTGCAGGTAAACAACTCGGTAAATGAATTGAAAAACACACAAATACAGCTCACGAAGTTAACTATTATGTAATAATCATCAAACTAATTCCCCTAAAAACATTGAGAATAAAGGGGAATGTAACCTAAAAGTAATACTCATTTAATTTTGGTGCTTATAAAGCAAAAAACCACCAGTGGTACCTGGTGGTTCTTTTTCATCTTTCGCCGCAATGGAATTAGTTCACATCTATTACCCTTGCTGGCTTTGGCTTTGCCTCTTCGCGCTTCATTAAGGTAATGGAGAGAATTCCGTTCTCGTACTTTGCCTCAATGTTGTTAGTATCAACTGCTTTACCAAGAATAAACGAGCGGCTAAAGTTACCATAACCAAACTCGCAACGGGTGTACTTAACGTTTGCCGCATCGGCGTTTTGCTTTTCACCCTTAACAGTTAGAGTGCTGTTGTTTACCTCTATAGAAAAATCGCTTTTGCTAAAGCCAGGAGCTGCAAGCTCAAGAACAAATGAGTCGGTTCCCTCCATAATGTTGGTTGCGGGCATTGTTCCATTGGCTGTTGAACCTTCAAACCTGTTAGCAGTGCCATTGTATCTATCAACCTGGTTGATGAATTCTGGGCGGAAAAATCGAACTAGTGTCATATTAGTAATTGTTTTTGTTTGTTATCCAATTTTCCCTTTTCCTATCCAACCCCGTTCCAAAATCAAAAACAAGTCATTTTGACATTAAC
>DHVO01000174.1:18705-27420 GCA_002412705.1 Bacteroidales bacterium UBA5206
ATGAGAATTGATATCATAAGCGTACTACCTGAGCTACTAGAAAGTCCCCTTGGACACTCCATAATTAAACGAGCACAAACCAAGGGTTTGGTTGATATTAACCTGCACCACCTCAGGGATTACAGCAATGATAAGCACAGAACGGTTGACGACTACGCCTTTGGCCCCGATGCGGGTATGGTTCTTAAGGTTGAGCCCATTTTTAAGGCTATGAGCAAGCTAAAGGAGGAGTGCGAATACGATGAGGTAATTTACACTTCGCCCGATGGGGAACCTCTAACCCAAAAACTTTGCAATCATCTTAGCACCAAAAAGAACATACTTATACTTTGTGGCCACTACAAAGGGGTTGACCACAGGGTTAGGGAGCATTTGGTAACCCGCGAAATATCTATTGGCGACTACGTGCTATCGGGCGGTGAGCTGGCTGCTGCCGTAATTGTTGATAGCATTGTTAGGCTTGTTCCAGGTGTGCTCTCCGATGAAACGTCGGCGCTTACCGACTCATTCCAGGACGATTTGCTTGCACCGCCCGTTTACACAAGGCCTGCGGAGTTCAACGGGTGGAAAGTACCAGAAATCCTTTTATCGGGCAACTTTGGGGAGATTGCTAAGTGGCAAGAAGAACAAGCATACCAGCGTACCAAGCTGTTACGCCCCGATTTGCTAAAGGATGAGTAGCCGCGCTACCTTAATATCTTTCTAACAAAAGCCACTGTAAAGTAGGCCATTAGGAAAACTCCAATAAACCCTTCGAAACCACAAAACAGTCGAATTGCCCCAACGGGTACAAAATCGCCATACCCAATTGTAAAAAAGGTTATGGCGCTGTGGTAAAAGCTTCGTCCCACAAGGCCTAGGCTCTCACCTGTTTGGCTTGTGGGTAGAATATTGCCAATCCCCATGGATATTAACCCAATATACATTAAGCTAAACACTATGTACACTACTATAATACTTACAAATACCCGTGCAGGCTCTGTGGCATAAAGGCCTATCCAATCAAAAACCAGTTTTTTAGATATGTAATGGGGATAAGCCAATGCTTTGCTTACCCAGTTCCCCTCTAGCTCATACTGCAATATGGTTTTTAGCTCGCAACGTTTAAACTCTACATAGGCGTAATCCTCGTCGCTATACTTTCCTAAGCTGCTAAAGTTTTCCTTTAGAATTCTAAACTGCTCCGCTTTTTCGTCAACGGTTGTACCCTGCTGGTTGTAAACTAACTCCTTTATCTTGTTCACCTTCCAATCAAGGTAAAACTTTCCCAAAAGCCTAATACCAGCAAGGTTAAGCTCACCTACTTTGGGAATATTGCCAAACGAATAGAAATCGGCAATGTCGCGCACAACGCTTCCCGATAAGTTTATAGTGCTACAGGTATCAACCTGAAGGTTTAGCTTACCATTAAACTGACAGTTGGGAAGCAAAAGGGATTCCACCACAGCGCTGGCAAAGCTAACATCGCCAGGAAAGGTTACCTTTTCGAAGATGAGCTGCGCTGCGGCACCATGAAACTGCTCAAACGATAAACTACCCAAACCGAACTGCGAGCGGTTAAAGGTTATTTTCCCTTTTATAGCATCGGCGCCATCAAACGTTACCTCTCCGTCGCCAAAGGAACAACGGTTAAACGACGTTTTACCCTGACCAAACTCCACCGTACGAAAATCTACTCTACCAGTACCAAATTCTGTACGCTCAAACGATACTGTACCAGACCCAAACTTGGCAAAGTGAAAATCGACCTTTCCGATTCCAAAGCGGGCTACCTTAAAGCTTACATCGCTACTATTGTAACGGGTGTTGATAAAGGAAACATCGCCATTACCAAACTCTGTATTGGTAAACTCAACCACCCCACTACCAAAATTGAAATCCTGAAAATCTTTAGCACCAGAGTCGAAAATGGTATTCTTAAACGTAACGTTCCCCTGCTGAGCATCGCAGCCAACCATGTTAAACTTTCCAACCTTAACGTACATGTTAGACATGTTAACTCCGCCATTGCTAAACCTTGAGCCATGAAAATTTAGCTCTGGGCTAACAAAGGTTGCCCCCTCAAAATGGGTGTAATCGCCAGTAAAATCGGCATTAGTAAAATCCAGAGATATTGGCGACACAAAGAACGACTCCTTTGCAATAAACCCTGCTATGGGTTGCGTTGCTGTTTTGTCCAGCAACTGCAAACGCCTACAGGCTGTAAGAGAGAATCCTTTAACATAGCACTCGTTAAGATTTACTGGTGCTCCATTGCCTATTGCATCGTAAACTGTGTTCAGGTCGGGAACACCCAAGGAGAGAACGGTAATTTCATGGTTCTGCTCATCCAAAAGGGTAACCCGTGCAGTCCTAGAATACACGTTACCTTCCTGTGTAATAAACTCTCGGGGAATAATCTCTACCCTATGCGAATAGAAACTTCGTGCCATGCTATTAAGTTTTGTACTAGGAAAGATACAAAAAATCAGATTCCCTTGTTACAAATAGATGAATATGGGCACTTTGCGCAGTTCTGTTCGTGCTCGGTTTGGGCAAATGGAACGCTAGGGTCAAACATCTCTTGTAGCAGTGCCTTTATGCGTTGCTCAAAATCTACAGCATACTCAGAGTAGTTGCTGGCACTTGCCTCACCCTTTGCCTTTTTGTTGATGATATTGGGAAGGTAATCGCCATCGGTGGAGCGCACGTACCATAGCTTTGGCTGAACATCGGTGTACTTATGCTGATTGTAGAAGTAAAGCGAGTAAAGGAATATCTGAAAAACCTCCTTGGTTTTATCTATGCGTTTAGCAGAGAAAAGGTCGTCGATTTCGGAAAACTGCCCTTTGTTATGCTGGTTTCCTGTTTTGTAGTCGAGAACCGATAGCACACCATCCCGTTCCTCTAACCTATCTACTATACCACCAAGCGAAATGGAGTGCTCAGTACCATTTAGGCTGAATGGGATACGGAAATCGATTTTGGTTTCATGTCCAAGAAGGGCAAAGGGTGCGCGCTTAATATCGGTTTCAACAATACGGGTAACATCCTTGCGTAGAGCATTGAGCACAAGCTGGCTCCTACCAGCCAAATCATCAACATTTAGCTTGGTGTTCGTTTTGAGGTACTCGCTCACAAAGGCCTCATTTACAACCTCGGCAATATGCTGCTTCCCTTTTAAAACAACGCTTAAAATATCGGCAGTAACTATTTGATTATTGTATGGTGCATAGAGCAGCTCCATGCTCTTATGTAGAATTTTACCGTAGAACACAGGGTCAACCTCCTCGGCAACCTCTTCTGGCTCCTTAAAACCTGCAATGTAACGGAAGTAAAAGCGTAAGGAGCAGTATATGTAGTTTGACAGCGCACTTGGCGACAGGTATGCTGGCGATTGGGTGCTTATGTACTTTTCCAGCCGCGCTAGCACATCGGCCGATTTTACAACGGTAATGGGTTCAGTGGCAGGTAATCCCATGGTAAAGCCAACATCAATACGCTCTACGCTATGCCCCGACTCCATAACCACTTGCCGTACATAACGGCTCTCCTCGCCCGAACTTAAGCCATCGGCACGAGCGCTAAACACCATGTAAACGCGCTGCGCGCGCTGCAACAGGCGGTAGAAATAGTATGAGTAGATGGCATCCTGATGCTTATAGTCTGGTAAGCCAAAAGCAAAGCGTAACGAAGGTGTTATAAACGATGCCCGATGCAGGTTCCCTGGCAAAATATCGTCGTTTAGGGAGAGGATTATAAGGTTCTCAAAATCGAGCGCGCGAGTTTCCAAAAAGCCCATTACCTGTAGCCCTGCAAGCGGCTCGCCGCTAAACGATACGCGCTGCTGCGCAAAGGCCTTACGGAAAATTTGCCCAAAAACCTTTGCCCCAAAGCTAATATCCCACTGGGTAAACACATCGTTTAGCCTGTTTAAGCTTTGGTAAAGCACAAAAAGGTACTCTAGTTCCATACGCAGCGATGCGCTGGAATCCTCTGTTTGGCTAGCAAGTTTGCTAATCGCCTGCGAAACCAGCATGGTAACGCCAAGTAAATAGGCGGGTAAGCGTTTCCCCTCGGGTTCTGACCTAAATATTGCGGAAAATAGCTCGGAATGGGCAAGCTCCTCACCCATGGGGTAGGATCTGTTTTGCGAAATAATGCTTTCAACAAGCTTCGATGCCCGCTTATCGTCAACCAGCCTTATGTAGGGATGGTTTAGCACGGTAATAACATCGCGGTGGTAGAAGCGAGCGTTGCCGTCGGAGCCAACACGGCCATTAGCCTGCAAGCGAATTAGGCTTTCCACTAGCAAGTAGGCTGGGGTTTCCTTTACCGGATAGCCCATTGTTATGTTAATATCGCCAACGGTTTGGGGTAGTGCGTATAGCACGGGTAAAAGCAGCTGCTCCTCGGGCAAAACAATGGCCGTTTTAACATCGGGAAGCACACCCTCCTTGGCCATTTCGGAAAGAATGCGTGGCACTACCTTGGCCTGCGATACCGAGGAGGGCGCCACAATAAGTTTTAGCTTACGAGGCTCGGTAAAGCTATTAAAATGGTGTGGCGCCAATGCATTGGGAAACTCCTTTAGGTTGCTGCGTATGAATAGCCCCGCCTCCTGCACATCGTTTTGCGAGTAGTAGGTGTCGTAATCCCAGTAGAATAGCGCCTGCGACTGCCTTGCAACGTAGCGGAACAGCACTTTTTCGCACTCGTTTAGCGCGTTAAAGCCAATAAAAGCATAAGCCTTTGATGGCAAAGTCTCGCTATGCTCGCGCATCCTTTGGGCGGCAATCCGATAGGCCAACCCCTCATATGCCTCGCCTTTAGCAAGCAGTTCCTCCCTAAACTCAGCATAAATTTGCCCTAGAACACGCCAAACAGAGAGGTAACGCTCCCGTATCTCCGACTCGTTACTATCGGTCATAATACCTAGGTAGCTGCGCAAAGCCTCAACCTGCTCGGGAGTTAAGCCTCCAAAGCGCTCATCAATCTCCTTTAGGTCGGAGATGTTAGCAAACAGCTTATGTGGCTCAACCAGGTACTTGTCTATCTGATCGAAATCGGCAAGCATGGCTTCGCCCCAAAAGTAGAAGGAGTCAAAGGGTTCATCAACATTGCGAACCCTACAGAATATTTGGTGCAGCTTAAAAACAAGGCTAAACGAATCGGCAATGGTGAGCTCCGATGCCCCAATCATAAGATCGGAAACAGTTTGTATCTCGGGTTGCCAAAGCGGCTTTTCTATTACCTGCGAGAGGTACCTATTAAAGAAAAGCGCCGAGCGTCGCGATGGGAAAATAAGGGTTACGTTGGCAATATCATCGCCAAAACGAGCATACAAATCGCGCGCAACCAAATCGAGAAACGGAACCATTGTGCTATTTTTTTTGTGAAGATAGCAAGTTTTACCCTTGCAATAAAAAGAAAAGCGGCAGTGCCGCTTTCTGTTTTATTTTGATGATTAAAATAACTTTTACTGAGTACAACGTAATACGCTCTATGGCATGCAAATTTGCAATAAACACCCTCATAAAGATGACGGGAACTCAAAAGTATTCTCCTTGGCTTACAATGTTTACTTTTAGCTCATAGCTGCCATAGATTAATCGACTTTTTGCTTAAACAACGCCTTAACTTCGGCTTGGCTCAACGCTCGTTGATACAGCCTAAACTCATCAATACTACCATTTAAGGAATGGATATCGTTTCCTAGTTGTAAGAATTCTGTTGAGTTTGCAAATGGAATCAAATCATTTCTCTCAAGAATTTTCTCTCCGTTTTTAAAAAATGTCAATCGTCCAATTGATTGGTCGGCTACAATAACTATATGAGTCCAAGTATTTAAGGGAATAGTGTCTCTAACAAGATAAACGATACGACCTATAGAGTAAATCTCAAAGCCCCATTGATCTGGGTACATTCCAACGGTTGTATTCCAATGTGGCCCTAAATTATCTGGCTTATAGCTAATAGCCCAAGAGTCTGCTGGATTAAGGGTTTTGGGATTAATCCAACAGGATATAGATACCGATTTGCTTGGGCTTACAATGCTGTCGTACTTAACCTTTACAGCACCGTTTCTGGCAGTAAACTCAACAGCAGAGTTCTCCTTGCCGTTTATTCCCTTGGTATAGTTGGTTTCAATGTAACTTACTTTATTCACACTATCTGCTTTAGCGGCGTCTTTATCAAAGGAAAGGCTCGTAATTAGCCCGCGTTCTAACTCTACTTTGGATGTGTAATTATTTAGAAGACTCGCATCAGCTGTTTTGGTAATAAACTTCTTAACCACGCGTGCCTCCTTCGTTTTATTCACAGACGTTAAGTAGTTAGCCAAATTACTCAGCTCCACCTCATCTAAAAAGAAATAGGGATTTGTGGAAAAACCTGCAATTAATGAATCAGAAAGTGTATTGCTGCGCATAACTGAACTTAGCAGCTCTCTAGATGCTGATTTTGGAGAGGATGATATTTGTAGAATGTCGTATCCATATTTATCTGCCAATTCCAATCTGTTGTCAAACTTCTCATTAAAGTCATTACTCGTTGCAATTTGAGGCATGCCCAAATCCTCAAAAACTTTAGGAAGCGATGCTGCAATTACATTAGAAAGAACTACGGCTATGCTCTTTTCATTTAAACTGTGGTACTCCCAGTAGAAATCAGGCACAGGAGCTCTATTAAGTAAACGGGCCAGTTTAAAAACTTTATCAACCTTCTGTTCGTGCTCAAAACCGATCCCAAGGAAAAAATACTTGTTGAGCTTGCTTTGCTTGTTTAAAAAGTATTCCGTGTCGTACAGGTATTCTGCAATAGTGAAAAATGGACTTGTTAGAATATAAGTCTGAAAAAGATCTTTGTTTAGAAGCATCTCATACAAAGCAATCTGTCCGTTTAAAGAGTTTGCAATAGCAATTCTATAAGGAGCTGGAGAGTATTTGCTGTTAATATATGGCTGCAATTCCGTATCGATAAACCGTAAATACAGCTCTATCATTTCCTTTGAGTAGCAGTAGTCCCTTTGTGGATTAATCCCTACCACAATGATTTCGGGAATTTTATTAGCAGCCGAAAGGGTTTTAATTAGCCCGGTTACAGAGTGGAAGAACTGATTGCCATTAAACAGATAAACGACAGGGTATTTCTTACTCCCATTTTCTTTAAAACTCTCAGGCAAATACAATTGAACTACTTCCGTTCTATTGAGTGTTTTGGATTCAAAATCAATTGTTTTCCCTATTACTATTTCTTTTTCCGATTGGGGATAGCACTCTAACGATATAAAGGAGCAGAACGCTAAAAGGATTGTAAGTTTTCTCATATCAATATCAAATTATTATAGCAATCGTTGAATGCTGATTTAGGTTAACATACTATACACCAACACATATGGCTTCATTATTTCGGCTATGCAACTTGCTGTGTACCACTGTTCGAAGAATGATAAATGAGGGCAAAACCAGATAAAGAAACTTAATGGCATAGGGCATATCAACAAAAACACCTACCAGTAAAAGCGCCAATGCCGTTGCAATAACTCTAGCGTTATACGATGTTTGCAATAATCGTTTTCTATCGTAAAGAAGAATTAGCACAGAAACAAAACCTACTGCACCTACTATAAAAGCAAACTCTTGCATCCAGCCTTCTAGTTTTGAAAAGAAAACAGAAATGGCCAAAGAGAGCAACAACATGCATATTAGCAGAACTATGGATACGGCATCAATTGTGGCTTTCCTTTGAATTGCCTTAGGCGAGTAGGTTGTATTCATGGCATTACTAAACTCTTCGGCAAGCAGGAACTTTGCCCTAAGAGTGCTTCGCGAAAAGAAATCGATGTAATAGAAAGGAAAGCAATCCCTAAAATGGAAGTACAACAACAAGAACTGCTCCTGTTGCAGCTCTGTAATCCTAACCGAACTCCTGTAAAAATCGAGCTTAAAGGACACTTCATCGCCAACATTTACCAAAACGTGGGCTAAGCCTAAATGCCCTACTGTAGATACTTTTTCCCCATTTACAAGAATAATAACCTCCCGTAAAAGGTAATAGTTATAAGGGAAAATGCATTTAATGTTAAGTGCTATCATGGCCTTTGCAATTTTCATTCAAGATAGCAATTAACAAGTCAATAAAAAAACTTATCAATCTCACAGTGTGAGAAATACAAATAGCAGACGATAATAATCAACAAAAAAACCTAGGCAAAGCCTAGGTTTATACGATACAAAACGTACTGATTCTCTATGCGCAAACCGATGCGCTATTCTGCACACTCGCATCTACCTTGCTTTCCAATAGGTACTTACACAAATCCTCAATTGATACAACTACGGTATTGTGCAAATCGGCAAAGGCCATTATTTCTGGCAGACGCGACATGGTTCCATCAACATTGGTTAGCTCGCAAAGCACGGCGCTATCGCCTAGGCCTGCTAAACGCACCAAATCGATGCTGCCTTCGGTATGGCCACGGCGTTCAAGAACGCCACCATCGCGGGCAGTCAAGGGAAACACATGGCCTGGTGTGGCTAAATGAGATGGTTCTGCATTGGGAGCAATTGCTGTACGAATTGTGGTAATTCTATCCGCAGCCGATACGCCAGTGGTTACCCCCTCGCGAGCCTCTATGGAAACAGTAAATGCAGTTTGATTTTTGCTGGTATTGTTCTCAACCATGGGTCGAAGCCCTAACGAATCGCGCTTTTCCTTTGTAAGACAAAGACATAC
>DHVO01000125.1 GCA_002412705.1 Bacteroidales bacterium UBA5206
ATGAAGAAATTTCTTGTTTTTTTACTCTTGTATCTCCCATTACAGGCTTATACGCAAGGGTTATCATTAGATTACGCAATAGGTTATGGCTCATATCAGCTAGATGACATTAAAGAATTGCAACACTCGCTAATTAATATTTATGGGTTACAAGAAACCGATTGTTTCCCCAATTATATCACTCACTCAGTTTCGCTTGGGTATAATACAAAGCAGCACTATTTTGGAGCTAATTTCTCTTACCTAACTACAGGAGGACGCCTTCATCGGGCCGATTACTCTGGTTCATACAGTGTAGATATGGTGATGAATGGCTATCGTTTAGGTGCATTCTACAGGTACCACTTTAATACAGGATTTACTCCCTTATCTGTTTACTTCCAGTTTAGTCCAGGTGTTCTGTTTTCGCGCCTGCAAATAGACGAGAAGATGAGCATATACACAGATTCGGCGCAAGAAACTACCAATTTTAAAGGTGTTGGTATGTACTTAGAACCCACATTGGGTGCTCGGTACCAGCTATCCAAAGGGGTACAGGTTTATTTTGGTGGAGGCTACGAGTTCGATTTTTTTGGCACCTTAAAGGTGTCTGGAAACGAAACAACCCTAAAGGCACATTGGAATGGATTCCGCTTTTACGGAGGGCTTATTTTTACTTTACCAACAAACAAAAAATCGCAAAATGAGTAGGCTTAAATTTATATTGTTATACACCGCAGTATCATTATTTGTGGCATGTGAGTACGACCCCAGCGGCAACAATTATATCGATTTAACTCCTCCTGAGGTAAATATCCCTATTCAAATATCATTGAATAATATAAATCCTTCCGATACCATTTTGTTGTATAGTAATACCACAATCTCAATAAATATTAGCTCCACAAAGGACTTAAAGCAAGCGGTGGTGCTATTGGATGGCAACGAATACGAGAATATGTGGGGTAACTCACTGTCCTTTGTGTTCTATCCAGACCAAGTAAGCGAAGGTTTGCATAAGCTTACTGTAGGAGCAGTTTTTGCCTCAGGCACGGGAAGCTTGGCCGAGCTAATGGGCATGGAGGGATATACTGGGGAACTATCGTGGAACTTTCGTGTAATACACAATCCACAGGATCGCTTTGAGGTTAAATCGCGCATCGACCAAAATGGTTATTTGGAGGTTTACTGGGAAAATGTTATTCCCGATAGCTACATCGCAAGCTACACCATTTCTGGGCTAACCTTCGATTCCGAATTGGTTTTTACTGATGCTAAGCAAAAATCTTTTGTTGACTCTGCTTATGCTTGTGGGACTGGTTATTATGAAGTAAAAACGCACCTTAAAGATGGACGAGTATTTAGCCAATATCACTCTTTTGAATATCCAGTTCCTGATTTATACTTTGAGGATTTAGGCCTTAACAAGCTTCGTGTATATTGGGATAAAACCATTGTAAATAGCCGTTTTACTCTTGTTTGTGGCAATCTGCTATGTGCTTCTGTAGTACGTGACACATCAGTAATTATTCCTCAACTTTTTGGTTTAACCCGTAGGTTTACTCTGTATGTTGGACCAGAAAATGTTGACCTTGAGAATTTCCATAATAAGCACAGTGTTTGGGGCAATTTCTGCCAAGGGGTTTCTCTGGGGTTACCCAATTGGCCTCTATACTCATATAGCACAACCGATAATATTATATATACTACCAGGTATGACCAGTTGATTGCTTTAGATGCTAACACCTTGCAGGAGGTAAGTTCTGTGCTTATTAATGGGAGTTCAGGGGGAATTTCCTTTGGAGGGAAAACGGCCACCGCACCGCACAACTCAACCATTGCTGCCATGACAGGAAGGGAGACCCTTATTTATACCGATAGCCGATTTGCTAACCCTATTAAAATATCTCCATTACGTGGAGATGTAAACACCCGCTTGGCTGCATTGACAAGCAACGACAGATTTTTTGTTGTTGAACAAGATTCCAGTAGCTGTAAGGTTTTTAACTCACTAACAGGAGAGAAAATATTTGAAATTCCGTTTACCTATAAAACTAGGTACACCTTCCCCAGTTTTGTAACAGTATCGGAAAATGGGCAGTTTTTTTGCGCCTCGTCGGAAAATGGGATAGAAGTATTTGAGATTAATGGAACCGTTGCAAGTTTGCTCTATACGGACACGAGGGAATATAAGGGGGCAATGTTTGTTCCATCCCAACCCAATAAGCTACTGCTTAGAGTTGGTTCTAATATGGAGTTGAGACAAATACCCGATTTCAGCATAGTTCAGACCCTCGATGTATCGGGTAAAGGGGCGATACTTTGCAATATTGATCCTGCAACTCAGAATCTGCTCTATCATCAGAACGATTCCCTAAGGGTTTGTAGCATTAATAACCTGAGTGAAACGATATTTAAAATACGAAGCAACGAGGCCACATGTAAAATGTTTAACAATAAGCTGCTGACATATGGTAATGGTGGGGCTACTTTTGATATAACCCCATACATAAGCCGTTAATCATAGTTACAGTTAGATTTGATTCCCCGCTACCGCCCGATTGTATTGTGTGGCAGACTAGTAAAACAATTAGTTATATTGTTTTTGTAAATTTGAAAAACATAGGGGCTAGAAGTTTTTTTGCTGTTGCAAAAGCCACACGAGGG
>DHVO01000181.1:0-6386 GCA_002412705.1 Bacteroidales bacterium UBA5206
AAGGAGTACATGGAGGAGATTACCAAAACCCTAAAGCATCTTTACCTAATGAAAATGGGTATCGATAGCCATTAGAATCAGCATAGGTGAACAGAATAGATAGGGTTACAGCAATCCTTGTTTTGCTCCAAACCAAGCAATGGATTACCGCAAGCGAAATGGCGCAGCGCTTTAACGTAAGCGTTCGCACCATTTACCGCGATGTACAAACTCTATGCGAAGCGGGGGTTCCCATAGGATCGGAGGCTGGTAAAGGCTACTTTATTGTAGATGGGTACCACCTCCCTCCTGTTATGTTCACGCTAAATGAGGCCGGCTCCATGCTTCTGGCCGGTAAGCTAATGGAGAAGATGGGCGACCAGTCGGCAGGTGCCGATTTTAGAAACGCCCTAGACAAGATAAGGGCAATACTCCCTCCCACCGAAAAGGACTACCTCCAACGGCTTGATAGCGGCGTAGAGGTGTTCTACTCCTCGCACTCAAACACCAGCATACCACAGAACACCCTAAGCAACCTACAGCAGGCACTTGCAGGCAGCCTAATGGTTGAGCTGGATTACCACTCCATTTACCGCAACCAAACCGTAAATAACAGGCTTGTTGAGCCCATTGTGCTATGCTTTTACAGCATGAACTGGCACCTTATTGCCTTTTGCCGACTAAGGAATGAGTACCGCGATTTTAGGGTTGATAGGATTAGGCAAATCCGCGTTACAGACAAGCCCTGCCCCTCGCGCGACATTAAAACGGCCATGCAGTACTTTAGCACGCTTATAGCCGACGATAACCTTGTTGAGGTTGTGCTAAACGTTGACGATAGCATTGCCGCCCACCTATCAACATCAAAGTACTACTACGGGTTTGTTGAGGAAACCCAGCACAACGGATACGTGCAAATGCGCCTGCTCACCTCCGATTTGGAGTACACATCGCGCTGGCTACTCACTTTTGGCGAGGGTATTACCATTATTTCGCCCAAGGAGCTAACAAATCTCGTATCGCAAAAGGTTAGGGTACTTGCCAGTAAGTTTCTTTAGTGCAGCTTCATCAACAAAAAATCACCCCCCAAAAAAGCTACTGACAAACAGCTGTCACACCACCACGTTAGGTTTGTACTCAAATAAACCTAAAGGCGTATGACAACTAAAAACTTTCCAGCAATGAAGCTGCTTAGCTTCACCACAGAGACCACACTTGCAGAAATAGGCCAGTACGTGGGCATAAAGCCCAAAGAGCTAATGGACGAAGCCCAACAACTAGGGCTTAGGATTGAAGGCCCCCAGCACTGGATTTACTACGGCATGGACGGGAATCCCCAAACCCGCTTCAAACTGGAAATTGGCATTCCCATAGCAGTGGAAGCATCGGTTAGCGAAACCTTTGCCTACACGCAAACCCAACCCATTGAGTGCGCCGTTATTACCCACCACGGCGCTTGGGAAACACTTCACGAAAGCTATGCAAAGATTATTGGAGAGATTATGGCATCGGGCAAAACCATGAGCGGCATTACACGGGAGCTATACCACAACGTTGACTTTGAAAAACCTGAGCGCAACATTACCGAGATTCAAATAGGCCTTATGTAGCCACAACACCTCACTTTAACCCAAAAACAGCATTAGAACCATGCAAACTGCAAGCGACAAAGAACTTGTATCATACTGTGGCCTGTTTTGCGCAGAATGCAGAGCCTACAAAAAAGGGAAATGCCCCGGCTGTGCCAAAAACGAAAAGGCCAAGTGGTGTAAAATTAGAACCTGTAACATGGAGAACGGCTACGCATCGTGTGCCGATTGCACCACGTTTAGCAATGTGAAGGAGTGTAAAAAGTTTAACAACTTTGTGTCGCGACTTTTCGAAATTGCATTCCGCTCCGATCGTGTTGCCTGCCTTGAGATGATACGAACCCAGGGCTACGACAAGTTTACACAGCACATGCGCACCCATGGGCTACAGGTAATAAAAAAGGGCAAACAGTAACAGAAAAGCCGTGCAACAATACGCTGCACGGCTTCCCTTTTCTAACCCCATTTAATCAATCGGCTATCCCAATGTGGAATAGCTCACCCTAACTTTACTCAACCTTTAAAACGTCCTTAAATGCCTGCTTAAAGGAGTCCTTTGGTAGTGCTCCCATTGCCATTTGTGGCTGCGCATCAACAGGAATAAACAGAAGCGATGGAATGCTACGAATACCAAACACCGCAGCCAGTTCCTGCTCAGCCTCGGTATCTACTTTGTAGATATCAATTTTGCCATCGTACTCTTTAGAAAGCTCTTCCAGAATTGGAGCAACCATTTTGCAAGGTCCACACCAATCGGCATAAAAATCAATTACCGCAGGTTTGTTACCCTCAAACTTCCACTCCTGGCTTGCTTCGTAGTTAAATACTTTCTGCTTAAAAGTCTCAACAGTTAAATGCTCAATCATAATCGTATATTTAAATTTACAGTTTTACTTTTCTACATATGTTAATGTATCAATCAAAACATATACCAAACATTACAACATGCCAATTGTTCAACAATAAAATGCACACATCTACACAAGTTAACTCATATATTGCTGTTTATCAACAGTTACAACAACAATTTTTGGCAAACATTATTTATCCCTCAAAAAGGCAAATAAGTTGTAAATTTGTCAGGCTATAAAATATTTGTCAGGCCTGTGCCAAGTAGCCTACATTTGCAAGAATTAAACAACATAAGAGTGAAAGAGTTTTTAGACCACAAGATTTTTACAATCATATCGGAAGTAGCCCACCAAGAGAATTTACAGGCATTTGTTATTGGAGGATACGTTAGGGACCTGTTCCTTAAACGCCCATCAAAAGATATAGACTTTGTAGTGCTAGGCAGCGGCATTGAGCTGGCCCAAAAGGTAGCCAAAAAACTGGGGCACTGCAACCTAAGCGTATTCAAGAACTTTGGCACGGCCCAAATAAAGTATAAGGACCTTGAGTTTGAGTTTGTGGGCGCAAGGAAGGAGTCGTACCGTTTGGATTCCCGCAAGCCCATTGTTGAGGACGGCACCCTTGAGGACGACCAAAACAGGCGCGACTTTACCATGAACGCCCTTGCCATTAGCCTTGCTCACGATACCTTTGGAAAACTTGTTGACCCCTTTGGTGGCGTTAAGGATATTGAGGATGGCATAATTAGAACGCCACTAGACCCAGACCAGACCTTCTCCGACGACCCGCTACGCATGATACGCGCTGTGCGCTTTGCCACGCAGCTAAACTTTACCATTGAGGAGGAGACCCTAAAGGCCATTGCCCGCAACGGCGAGCGCATAAGCATTGTGTCCAAGGAGCGCATAATGGACGAGCTGAACAAGATTGTGGCCGCTCCCAAACCCTCCATTGGTTTTATGCTTCTTGAAAAAACGGGGCTGCTTAAGCTTATCTTCCCCGAGTTCCAAAAGCTAAAAGGGGTTGATACCAAGGATGGGCTTGGGCATAAGGATAACTTCTACCACACCCTACAGGTTGTAGATAACCTGTGCGAAAAAACCGATAACCTTTGGCTGCGCTGGGCTGCCGTAATGCACGACATTGCCAAACCTGCCACCAAAAAGTTTATTCCTGGCACTGGATGGACCTTTCATGGGCACGAGTTTCTAGGAGCCAAAATGGTTCCCGGCATTTTCCGCAACCTTAAGCTGCCGCTTAACGAGAAGATGAAGTACGTGCAAAAGATGGTGCAGCTGCACCTACGCCCCATTATCCTGTCGCAGGAAGAGGTTACCGACTCGGCAGTGCGCCGCCTGCTGTTTGATGCTGGCGACGATATTGACGACCTAATGCAGCTTTGCGAAGCCGATATCACCTCTAAGAACGACAACACCGTTAAGCGCCACCTAGCAAACTTTGCGCTGGTTAGGCAAAAACTAAAGGAGATTGAGGAGAAGGATGCCATACGTAACTTTCAACCACCCATTACCGGCGAAATTGTTATGGAGGCCTTTGGCCTTACCCCTTGCCGACACATTGGCGTAATTAAGGATGCAGTTAAGGATGCCATTCTCGATGGCATAATACCCAACAACCTGGACCGCGCCTACGCCTACATGCTTGAAAAAGGCGCCGAGCTGGGACTAAAGCCCATAACCAACCAGACCGAAGCCCTTGAGCGCGCCGCCAAGCGCCTTGAACAACAGGAGCAAGAGAAGGAGAAAAAAGAGCAGAAGCAGCAACAGCCGCAGAGCAAGAAAAAAACGGTACCGAAAAAGCGGTAACCCGCTAATGAATATAAACGCAAAAGGTTGGACGCAAAATCCAACCTTTTTGTTTTTGGGGTAGTAAGAGTTGCCCCTGCTAGGCTCAGGCAAGGTAAAACTTAAAATTTTATTCGTTCAGGTTGCAGGTGTAAGGCGTGTGCCTTTCACTCTAAAAAATTTAGGGACAATAAATTAACTTTTGAATATTTTTAGTAGGTTTGGTATGGTTGTACCTATTCCTTCTAATTTGGCGTTTTATGTACGACCTTGAAGTACTTATATTTAGTTAGTGGCAAGTGTAGGACTACCGCACAACAAACAACAGAGTGATAAATTTAAACGACACGCAGTAAACAAATGTTGAAAGTAATAGAAATTGAAAATATAAAAGGAATTAGTCAACGAAAATTTGAACTGAACATTATCCCCAACAAACCAAGTCTCTTGGTAGCACCAAATGGATTTGGCAAAAGTTCTATCGCAACAGCCTTCAATTCTATGAACAATAATCGGATTGTTCTAGATGAGGACAATCAACATTCAGGCAATCCAGCGCATCAGCCAAGAATTTTCATTGAATATTCAAAACCTGATTTATCTATTGTGCCACTTGAAGCAACAAGCAATTCCAATACAATTAGTAATGAGTTTGATTACTTTGTCATTAACAATTTAACCAAGCCGAAGGGTATTGGCTCACCTTACGGCAGAGCAACAGCAACTTTAGAAATTAAAGATGTAGTATTAGTTGACCGCATTCCTGCTAATGTTCCGTTTGGTTATTCATATCGCGATACTTGTGCAAGGTTTGGCGATTGTTCACGGGTACTTCCAAATATCTCAAATGATGTTTTGGTTAACTTACTTCTTATTGAACAACTAAGTGGGAATTATCAGGCATTACAGCGCGCAAATGGCGATAAACTCCAAAGGCGGATAAATGCAATAATTGATGAAATTAATTTACAAGGAGGACGTGCTCAAGAAGTAATTGAATGGATTAGAATAAATCGGTTAGATGATTTGAAACAAATAGATTATCTAAACACAATCGGAAATCTGATAAATGAATTTGACATTGGTTATAATTCAGAAGTAAAAAGCTATTTAGCTGCTATCCAATTAATATGGCTATTCAATAATAACCCCAATGTTTTCAAAAACGCATGTACTCATAGTAACTATAGTTTAGACAGAAAAAGATTTGATGATAATATTCGTCCATTGTGCACTTGGAAAAATATTCGTTCAAGTGAAACAGGAGGTAAACTTGTTGTAAAATTTCCTGACGCTCACCATATTTCAAATGGACAGCGTGATATTTTGACATTTATCTCAATGCTTTTTCGTGCAAAGAGAAATCTGAGTAAACAAGCAAATATTCTCATCATTGATGAAGTTTTTGACTACTTGGATGATGCCAATCTGACCGTAGCTCAATTTTACATTACAAAATTCATTGACGAGTATAAAACACTTGGGAAAAGGATTTATCCTTTAATTCTGACCCATTTGAATCCAAATTATTTCAAAAACTTTGCTTTCAGTAATCAGAAAGTTTACTACTTGGATAAATCAACTATTCAAGTCAGCCAAAACATGATAAACCTTCTTAGAAATAGGAATCACGCTTCACTTGGCGATGACGTTTCTAAATACTTATTGCATTACGACCCAGGAACCATAAATAAAAGAGCCGAGTTTCGAGCATTACATATTTCTGAACTGTGGGGGGAGGGCAACAATTTTGTACAACATTTGTACACCGAAGTTTTAAATTATTTGAATGGTCAACCTTATGACCCCTTTGCGGTTTGTGGTGGTGTTCGGGTGAAAATTGAAGAAATCGCATACAATAAGTTACTAAGTGGTCAAGCAAGAACAGCATTTCTACTAACTCATAAGACACGGAGTAAATTAGAAAAAGCTGAAGAAATGGGTGTTGACTCTCCAGAATCCCATTATTTACTTGGGATTATTTATAACGAGGGAATGCATTGGAAAGACAATCAGGATAATATCTCCCCGATTGCATCAAAACTTGAGAACTTAACGATTAAAAACCTGATTAGTGATGTTTTCAAATAAACCCCCATTCGTCTCAGCCCCAGCCCAAGTCGTATCCCCCCACAAGTTGCACCAGCAATGCATCCGTCTT